>NZ_JBYSZI010000014.1:0-114145 GCF_058787075.1 Cupriavidus sp. FW305-46 | reverse complement strand
ATCGACACGCCGAGGTCATTGACCACCACCTTGGCGCCGGCGGCGGCCAGTGCCAGCGCGATGCCGCGCCCGATTCCGCCACCGGCGCCCGTTACCAGCGCCACCTTGCCTTGCATGGATCCACTCATTTTGCTGCTCCTGAACATAAGAATTGATGGTTTCACGCGCTGCGAGCGCCGCGGGCCTATTCCGGCCGGATCCCGGCTTTGGCGGCCACGCCGCGCCACAGCGCGAGGTCGCGCGTGATGTGCTCGGTCAGCTCCGCGGGCCCGGTCAGCATGGGCTCATAGCCGGCCTTGCGGATGCTTTCTTCGTAGGCCTTGTCGCGGCCGAGCGCAAGGTTGGCCCGGGTGAGTGTGTCCACCACCGTGCGCGGCAGGTTGGGCGGCCCCAGCACGGCAAACCAGCCACTCATGCTGTAGTGCCTGATGCCGGCTTCGGCCATGGTCGGCACGTCGGGCAGCGCCGGGCTGCGGCGGGCCGACGTCACGGCCAGCGCCCTTACGGTGCCGCCGCGGATCTGTCCCACCGCGGTGCCGGTAGCGTCGAACATGAAGTCGATCTTGCCGCCGAGCAGGTCGGTGGTCGCCTGCGCGCTGCCCTTGTAGGGCACATGCAGCATGGTGGTGCCGGACATCTGCGCCAGCAGCTCGGCACACAGATGGTTGGACGCGCCGATGCCGGCGGAGCCGTAGGTAATGCCGTTGCGCTTCGCTGCGGTGCGTGTCAGGTCGGCAACGCTGCGCACCGGTGAGCCGGCTTTCACCAGCAGGACGTTGGCATAGTCGCTGACCAGACCGATCGGGGTGAAGCTCTTCACGGGATCATAGCCAACCGCCTTTTGCACCACTGGCACCATCGTCATCATCGGACTGGTGACAAAGATCAGCGTATAGCCGTCGGGATCCGCATGCGTGACCATGTTGGCAGCGATGCCGCCGGTGGCGCCGGCGCGGTTATCGACGATCACCGGCTGCTTGAGGATCTCGCCCAGGCGCGCGGCGTAGCTGCGGGCGGCTACGTCGGTGGGGCCGCCGGCGCCAAAGCCGACCATCAGGCGGATCGGGCGTGAGGGGTAGGCTTGCGCGTGGCTGGCCGTCGCCGCCGCGGCGAGCATCAGCCCGGTGAAGAGTGCTTTCAGTTTCATTGTGTCTCCTGTTGACGGGTGTGTGGTGACGTCAGCGGATTGCCCCGGCCGCGCGCATGCCCCCGATCTCTTCCTGCGCATAGCCCACCGCCAGCAGGATCGCGTCGGTGTGCTCGCCAAGCATGGGCGCGCGCTGGCGCACCGCGCCGGGGGTGGCGCTGAGCTTGATCGGCACGCCGGCGATCTTGACCGGCGTGGCCGAGCCCGGCTGCTCAACGTCGGCCAGCATTTCGCGCACACGGTAGTGCGGGTCCGAGAAGATCTCCGCCGAGGTGTAGACCGGACCGAACGGCACCTTGCCGCCCAGGCACTGTGCGATCTCCTCCTTGGTGCGCGCCGTGCTGAAGGCCTCGATGGCGTCAATCACTTGCTGCGCGTTGCGCACGCGCGCGGCGTTGGTGGCGAAGCACTCGTCGGTGGCCATGTCGGGCCGGCCGATGGCATGGGCCAGCCGGGCCCAGAAGGCGTCGGTGGCGCAGGCGATCGAGACATGGCCATCGCGGGCGCGGAACAGGCCGAACGGGCACAGCAGGGGGTGGCGGTTGCCTTCCGGCGCAGGCACGGTGCCGGTGTAGGAGGTCTGGTAGACGATGCGCTCGCACATGGCCAGCACGGCGTCCGTCATGGCCACGTCGACGAACTGGCCTGCGCCGGACTCGCGGGCGCGATGCACCGCGGCCAGGATGCCGATGCACAGCATCAGCGCCGGCACGGTGTCACCCACGCCGGGGCCGATCTTGGTGGGCGTATCGCGGTCCGGGCCGGTGATTCCCATCATGCCGCCCATGGCCTGCGAGACCACGTCATAGGCCGGCCATTGCGCATAGGGGCTTGCGCCGCTGCGCGGATCGCCGAAGCCGCGCACGGTGCCGTAGACCAGGCGCGGATTGGTCTCGCGCAGGGTCTCATAGGCCAGCCCTAGGCGCTCCATCACGCCGGCGCGGAAGTTTTCGACCACGATGTCGGCGCGGTCGATCAGCTTGCGCACGATCTCGCGGCCCGCCTCGGTCTTCAGGTCGACGGCGATCGATTGCTTGTTGCGGTTCACGCTCTGGAAATAGCCGCCAAAGTCGCGCAGCGTGTCGTCGGCGCAGAAGGGGCCGGTGACGCGCGTGCCGTCGCCGGTCATGGCTTCGACCTTGATGACTTCGGCACCGTGGTCGGCCAGCACCTGCGTGCAGAACGGGCCGGCCAGCATCTGGGTGAGGTCTACCACGCGCAGGCCGGCGAGAGCGCCAGCGGGCTTGGAAGCGGACGGTTGTGATTGCTGCATGCTTGACTCCGAGGGGTGGCTCAGGCGGAGGCGCCGGCCATGAAAGCGTGGATGCGGGGATACAGCGCGGCAGCCGGCAGCGCATCGAGTTCCTCGACGAAGGTCCACAGCGCTTCCGCTTGTGCCGCGCCGACCAGGGCCGCGGCCTTGGTCCTGAGCTTGGCGGCCTTGTGCGCGTAAGGCATCGGATCGCTCAGTTCGACGTGTGTGGTGTGGACGTTGCTGGCGCGCGTGTCGACGCGCGCGTGGCAGGCCGTGTCGGCAATCGCCGGATCGGCTTCGATGATCACGCGGCGGGCGAGGCCGAGCAGCATGGGGTCTTCGCAGCGCGCGTCGGCAAATGAATCGAGCGCAGCGGTGTCGATGCCGGCCAGTATCATCGCCGCGGTCAGCGACAGGCTGAACTTGGCTTCCAGGCCGGTGCGCGGCCGTTCGATGCAGCAGACCGGCAGCCACTGCGGGTCGATGCGCAGCGTGACCCGTTCGATGTCCTGCGCATGCAAGGCGTGGTCCGCGCGCAGCGCCAGCAGCGCCTCCAGGGCAGGGTGGGTGCCGTGGCAACAGGCGTGGAACTTGTATTGCACATCGGCAAAACGGAAGACGTCCGGCAATCCGTCGAAGGGGGCAGCCACGTTGCCTTCGCGCGCGCCGTGCGTGGCCGCAAAGCCGCCGGCGCACTCGATTGCGTCGGGACGCGAAATGAAGCCGAGGGCGGCCAGCGTGGCCGCCTCGACCCCACTGGATGCAGCCATGCCGGCATGGAAGGGCTTGCTCATGGTGCCGAACTGGCATTTGAGGCCGCTCGCCCGGGTGGCGGCCAGGCCAAATGCGTAGCCAGCCTGCGCCGCATCGAGCCCGAGCAGGCGCGCGCTTGCCGCCGTGGCGCCAAAGGCGCCCGAGGTGGCGGTCTGGTGGAAGCCGGCGTTGTAGTGCGGCCGGCCCAGCCACCCGCCCACGCGGCAGGTCACCTCGACGCCGGTCAGGAAGGCTTCCAGCACGGCCTTGCCGTCAGCCTGCTGTTGCTCGCCGAGCGCCAGCGCGGCGGGCAACACGGCGACGGTCGGGTGCCCGACAAAGTCGAAGTGGGTGTCGTCGTAGTCCAGTGCATGCGAGACCGCGCCATTGAGCAGCGCCGCTGCGCGCGCCGGCACACGTTCGGCCATGCCGAAGGCGCTGGCCCGCGGGGCGCCGGCTTCGCCCCGGACCAGCCCGCGCACCGCCTGACTGACGGGCTCGCTGGCGCCGGCCAGCGCCACCGCGAAGAAGTCATAGACTGACAGGCGGGCAATGCCGAGCGCCTGCTCGGGAAAGCGCAATGCGCGGTCGACCGCGAAACGCGCCGCCTGCCGGCTGATGCCGGCGCCGGCAAGATCCGTCGATGGCGTGGAGGCGTGCATGGTCAGGCTCCGGCGTTCAGGCTTCGACCTTGCCCAGCATCGCATCGGAGATGATGCGCATCTGGATCTCGGAGGTCCCCTCGAAGATCTTGGTCAGGCGTGCATCGCGCCAGTAGCGCTCGGCCGCGAAGTGCGTGGTGTAGCCGGCGCCGCCGTGGACCTGCAGGCCTTCGCTGGTGACGCGCTCCGACATCTCGCTGGCGAACAGCTTGACCATGGCCGCTTCGGTGGAGCAGCGCTGGCCGTCGTCGATCTGCTCGCACACGGCGTAGAGCAGCGCGCGCGAGGCTTCGATCTGCGTGGCCATGTCCGCCAGCTTGAAGCGGATCGCCTGGAAGTTGCCGATGGGGTTGCCGAACTGGGCGCGCTCGCGTGCGTACAGGATGGCATCTTCCAGGCTGCCCTGGGCCAGCCCGATCGAGCGCGCGGCGGTGTGGGCGCGGGCGGTTTCCAGGCCGGCTGTGGTCAGGTAGAAGGCTTTGCCTTCCTCGCCGACCATCTTGTCGGCCGGCACGCGGCAGTTGTCGAAAGCCAGCTCCCAGGTGCTCCAGCCGTAGTAGCCGATCTTGGGGATGGGGCTGCCCTTGACACCCTCGGGCAGCTGGCCGCGCGGCTTTTCGATCATGAAGGCGGACAGGCCACGGTGGCGGGCCTTGGGGTCGATCACGGGGTCGGTGCGGCAGACCACCAAGATGAAGTCGGCCTCGTCGGCGAAGGTGCACCAGTACTTGCTGCCGGTAATGACCCAGTCGTCGCCGTCGCGCACGGCGCGGCACGAGATATTGGCCACGTCGGAGCCGGCGTTGGGCTCCGACAGCGAGAATGCGCCGAGGAATTCGCCGCGCGCCATGCGCGGCAGGTAGTCCGCCTTCTTCTCGGGCGACAGGCCCTTGAGCGCGCCGATCAGGCCGTTGCCGCGCGCGATCATGCTGCCCACGCTCATCCAGCCGCGCGACAGCTGCTCGGCCACCAGGCAGTACTCA
The DNA here is from genome assembly GCF_058787075.1 of Cupriavidus sp. FW305-46. Classification (NCBI taxonomy): domain Bacteria; kingdom Pseudomonadati; phylum Pseudomonadota; class Betaproteobacteria; order Burkholderiales; family Burkholderiaceae; genus Cupriavidus; species Cupriavidus sp. FW305-46. The sequence goes on along the minus strand of NZ_JBYSZI010000014.1, from coordinate 109,345 downwards.
TAGGCGCCCAGGCCCAGGCCGCCGTATTCCTCGGGAATCAGGATGCCGAAGTAGCCCAGTTCGGCCATTTCATCGATCAGCTCGCGCGGGATCTGGCCTTTCTCGGGGTCCAGCTTGTTGGCGATTGGCAGGACGCGGTCCATGGTGAATTGCCTCGCGGCGTCCTGGATCATGCGCCGCTCGTCGGTCAGATTTTGCACGTTGCGCTCCTTTGGTCGGTTCCTGCGATGTCCGGTATCCGGCTTTATGTACGTACATAGTAAGAGATAAGAGCGCTTGGGTGACAAGTCAAATCGGCCGGGCCACCCGTATTGGGTGGGATAATTTCCCCTAATTTTCCCGGATACCTTCAACCTTCTCCCGATCATTGACAGACGTAGTCGCTCCGTCCATTATGTACGGACATAGTGATAGTGGGAGACGAGATCTTCCGCCAGTCGAGGAGAGAAGGAGCCATGCAGAAGAACCGGAGCGGCAATTTTTTTGAAGACTTCCGCGTGGGCATGCGCATGCGCCACGCCACGCCGCGCACGCTGACCGAAGGCGACCGCAGCCTGTACATCGGCCTGACCGGCAGCCGCGCGGCGCCGGGCACTGCCGACACCAATGCGGCGCAACTCGGGCTGGCGCGCCGGCCGCTGGAAGACCTGCTGGTGTTCAACACCGCGTTCGGCAAGACCGTGCCGGACATCTCGCTCAATGCCGTGGCCAACCTGGGCTATGCCGATGTGCGCTTCCTGGCCCACGTTTATCCGGGCGATACGCTGTCGGTGGAGAGCGAGGTGATCGGCCTGAAGGAGAACTCGAACCGCAAGAGCGGCGTGGTCTATGTGCGCTCTACCGCGCACAACCAGCACGGTGAAGCGGTGCTGACCTGGATCCGCTGGGTCATGGTGCACAAGCGCGACCACGCCGCCGCCTGCGGCGAGGCCGTGTTGCCCGCGACCGGGCCGGTGGTGCCGGCAGCGCGGCTCTGGCATGGCGGCTACGGCCCCGGCGTGCGCGAGATCTGCGCCATGACCGGCGTGCAGGACCTGTGGGAAGACTACGCGGCGGGCGAGCGCCTTGACCACCCCGGCGCGATGACGGTCAACGACAGTGACCATAGCATTGCCACCCGGCTCTACCAGAACACGGCCCGGGCGCATTTCGACGGCTTTGCGATGGCGGCCAGGGGCGGCCAGCGCCTGGTATATGGCGGCCACATCATCTCGCTGTGCAAGGCGCTCTCCTATGACGGCCTGGAGAACGGCCTGTCGATGCTGGCGATCAACGGCGGCAGCCACGTCAATCCCACCTATGCCGGCGACACCATCGCCTGCGCCACCCAGGTGGTGGAAAAGCTCGACCTCGGGCTGGCGCATGTCGGCGCGCTGCGCCTGCGCACCATCGGCATCAAGAACGCAGCAGCCGGCACGGTGGTGTTTCCGCCCGCCGCCGACGGCAAGCCCGCCCATCCGGCCAACGTGGTGCTGGACCTCGACTACACCATCGCCATGCCGCGCCGCGGCCGCTGAGCCGGCTTGCGTACCCATTCCAACATCCGCTTCCAGGAGCCATCCATGACCACCACCCATCCGCGCGACGCGCTGTTTGCCGGCGAGAAATCCTTCCCGGTGCTGGCCGCGTGCGAGCACTTTGCCGGCAGCGAAAAGCTGATCGGCAAGGCTTTCGACCTGCAGGTCGAGTACGGCCCCGTCTTTGACGTGACCTGCGATTGCGAAGACGGCGCCGCCGCCGGCCAGGAGCGCGAGCATGCCGCCATGGTGGCGCGCATGATCGCGTCGGAGCGCAACCGCCACGGCCGCGCCGGCGCGCGCATCCACGATCCCGCGCATCCGGCCTGGCGGCAGGACGTCGACATCATCGTGGGCGAGGCCGGCAGCCGCCTGGCCTATCTCACCGTGCCCAAGGCCACCAGCCACCAGCAGGTGGCCGAGGTGATCGGATACATCGGCCAGGCCGCGCGCAAGGCCGGGCTTGGCCGCGAGATCCCGGTCCACGTGCTGGTGGAAACGCACGGCGCGCTGCGCGATGTGTTCCAGATCGCGGCGCTGCCCAATATCGAGGTGCTGGACTTCGGCCTGATGGATTTTGTCAGCGGCCACCACGGCGCCATCCCGGCGGCGGCGATGCGCAGCCCCGGCCAGTTCGAGCACGCGCTGCTGGCGCGCGCCAAGGCCGACATGGTGGCCGCGGCGCTGGCCAACGGCATCGTGCCGGCGCACAACGTCTGCCTGAACCTGAAGGATGCCGAGGTGATCGGCGGCGATGCCACGCGCGCGCGCAACCAGTTTGGCTTCCTGCGCATGTGGAGCATCTATCCGGCGCAGATCCTGCCCATCGTCAATGCCATGCGTCCCGATTTCACCGAGGTGGAGGACGCGGCCGGCATCCTGTGCGCGGCGCAGGACGCGGACTGGGGCCCGATCCAGCACCAGGGCGAGCTGCATGACCGTGCCACCTATCGCTATTTCTGGGGCGTGCTGGAGAAGGCCAAGGTCACCGGCATGACGGTGCCGGCCGAAGCCGACAAGCGCTTCTTCGCGGCCTGAGGCGCGCGGTCCCGGGGCGCCGCCGCTTGCCTTACAATGCGCGGACCCATTTCCATGGAGCGGCCTGGGGCCAGCTCATCGCCATGCGCAACCAACTGAACGACAAGCGGGCGGAAGCACCGGTGGCTCCTGGCGGGGCGGCCTCGACCCGCTATGCCGAGCTGGCCAGCACCCTGGTCCGGGATATCGTCGAGGGCCGCCGCGTGGTCGGCAGCCTGCTGCCGACCGAGCATGAGCTGGCCGGGCAGCATGGGGTCAGCCGCCATACGGTGCGCGCGGCGCTCAAGCTGCTGCAGGACTGGGGCTATATCTCGCGCAAGAAGGCGGTGGGGACCATCGTCGAGAGCGCCAGTCCCGAGGCCTCGTACACTCAGTCGTTCGGCACCGCCGAAGATCTGGTGCGGGTGGCAGCCACCGAGATCCGCAGCATCGAGGCGGTGCACAGCGTCACGCTGGACCGCGCCGAGGCCCGCCTGCTGGAGGCGCCGATCGGCAGCGAATGGCTGCGTTTTTCCGGCACGCGGGTCGATGCACGCAAGGGCAGCACGCCGGTTGCGCACGCCGACATCTACATCGACGCCTCGCTGGCGCACCTGGCCGATACCATCCGCAACAACCCCAAGCTGCTGGTCAGCGCGCTGATCGAACGCGATTGCGGCGTGGCCATCGCCGAGATCCGGCAGGTCATCCACGGCGTGCTGATCGATGGGCGGCTGGCAAGGGCGTTGGGCGCCGAGCCGGGTTCGCCCGGCCTGCGGCTGATCCGCCATTACAAGGACGCGCAGGGCAGGATCCTGGAGATCACCGACACGATCTATCCGGCGGACCGGGTGACCGTGGCGTTCCAGCTCAAGCGCAGCCGGGTGCAGGTCTAGGCCGCGTTGCGGGACGCTGGTGATTGCCTCGGGCGCGCGGCCTCATGCGCGCCAGAATGCGGCATTGCCTGGCGGAACTCCACCGTCTGGCGGTCAGAGCACAGCGCCCGGCTGCATGCCGAGCGCTTGCAGCGCGCGGGTACTGCCGATCAAAAGCCGGGGCTTGCGTTCGAAATTCCCAGTTGGGGGATTCGCAGGTGATGCGCTCATCGCCGGAGGCTGCCTGATTCATCTTCCTTCGCGGCGCTCCTGAATCGCCTGTCCGTGTGACGCAGTGCATACCGCATGCTTGTGGCGGCTACAATCCGCGATGGGACATTTATGAACATGGCAAGAAGGATCGATGACTTACATCGTTGAAGCGGTGGACGAAGCGCTGGGTTTGCTGATGCTGGTGGCCGAGCATCCGTCGCTGGGCGTGACCGAGCTGGCCAGGCGCGCCGGACTGACCAAGGCGCGCGCCTTCCGCCTGCTGACCACGCTGGAGCACCGCGGCCTGATCGCGCGCGAGTCGCCGGCGGCGGTCTACAAGCTCAGCTACAACGCGCTGCTGGTGGGCAATGCCGCGCGCGAGCAGTTCGACCTGGTCAAGCTGGTGGCGCCGCGGCTGGCGGCGATCGGCGCGGCCTGCGGCGAGAACGTGATCGTGCGCGTGCGCGACGGGCTGGAGTCGGTGTGTGTGGCGCGGCATGAGTCGACCCAATCGGTGCGCGTGCATACCGAGATCGGCAACCGCCGGCCGCTGCATGTGGGGGCCTCCGGCAAGCTGCTGCTTGCCTTCGCCGCGCCCGAGGTGCTGGACGCCGTGTTGGCGCACCAGCTGGAACGTTTCACCGCCAAGACCATCATCGAGCCGCAGTCCCTGCGCGACGAGCTTGCGGCGATCCGCGCCACCGGCTACGCCGTATCGCTCGGCGAGCGCGATGCCGATGCTGTCTCTGCCGCCGCGCCGCTGCGCGACCACAGCGGCGCGGCAGTGGCGTCGCTGAGCATCGCCAGCCCGGCCAGCCGGACCACGCAGGAGGCGCTGGACCGGCATGTGGCGATGGTGGTGGCGGAGGCCGCCGCGCTGTCACGCGCGCTCGGCCATACCGGCGGCTGAATCCGGCTGGGCGCGGGGCAGGACCGCGCAAATCCCCGATATCTCAAAAGCGGCGCTTCGGCGCCGCTTTTTCTTTGCCCGCGCGAATCACAGGGGGTAAACCCTGCTTATCGACAGTGGCCTCGATGTCTTATTCTTCGATACGCGGTATCACTGAATGAAACAATGTTTCGACAAACAAACCAGATCCCCATGTCTCAGCTTGCTGTCCACCTGGCGTCACGTATTGCGGCTGCCCTGGCCACCCTCGCGCTGCTCGCGGCCGGCCACGCCGCGCATGCCGCCGACCTGCGCATCGGCTACAAGGCCGAGATCAGCGCCGCCGATCCCCATGTGCTGGACGCCGCCGGCCGCAACCTGTGGGGCCACGTGTACGAGACCCTGGTCGGACTGGACAATGCGCTGCGCCTGGTGCCCCAGCTGGCCACGGCATGGCGCCAGCTGGACGATCGCAACTGGGAATTCCAGCTGCGCCCGGACGTGCGCTTCAGCAATGGTGAGCCGTTCACTGCCGAGGACGCACGCTATTCGATCGAGCGCGCCATGAAGCTGCCCGGCGCGCGTACCTTCCGCACCTACCTGAAGTCCGTCGCGGCGGTGGAGGTGACGGGGCCGCTGACGCTGCGCGTGCGCACGCGCTCGCCCAACCCGGTGCTGCCGCAGAACATCGGCATGGTGGCGATGCTGCCGCGCTCGCTGGGCAAGGCCGTGCGCGAGGCCGACTTTGCCCATGGCAGTGCCAGCATCGGCACCGGCCCTTACCGGCTGGTGGCCTGGGAGCACGGCCAGCAGCTGACGCTGGCGCGCAATCCGGGCTACTGGGGCGCACCGCAGCCTTGGCAGCGGGTGGTGTTCCAGTTCATCCCGAAGGAGCCGGCGCGGGCCTCGGCGCTGCTGTCGGGGCAGGTGGATGTGATCGACGCCTCGTCGGCCAGCATCGCCGAAGCCTTTGCGCGCACCAACGGCCGTATCCGCACCGTATCGGCGACCTCGTACATGCTGAATTACCTGCAGCTGGACCAGGCGCGCGCGGTGTCGCCTTATGTGCAGGACAACGCGGGCCAGCCGCTGGCGGCCAATCCGTTGCGCGATGCCCGGGTGCGCCAGGCCATCAGCCTGGCCATCGACCGCGACCTGATCGCGGCGCGCGTGACCAGGGGCGATTCCGTGCCGGCCGGGCAGATGGTGCCGCAGGGCTTCTTCGGCTTTGCCCCGGCGGTGCCGGCGCCGCGTGCCGATGCCGCGCGGGTGCGCCGCCTGCTGGCCGAGGCCGGCTATCCCGAGGGCTTCCGCCTGACGCTGCATTGCCCCAACGACCGCTACCTGAACGACGCCAAGACCTGCGAGGCGGTGGGGCAGATGCTGACCCGCGCCGGCATCCGCACCGAGGTGCGCACGCTGCCGTATTCGGTCTACATCACCCGCGCCACCTCGGGCGGCGAGGGCGGCAAGCCTGAGTTCAGCGCCTTCCTGCTGGGCATCGGCGCGGTCAGCGGCGATTCACTGGAGCCGCTGGTGGCGGTGGCGCATGCGCAGGACAAGGCCGCCGGGCTGGGCGCCAACAACCGCAGCGGCTATGCCAACGCGGCAGTGGATGCGCTGATCGAGGAATCGATGCATACCATGGCGCCGGCGCCGCGCGACCAGGTGCAGCAGCGCGCGGCCGAGCAGCTGGCCGCCGACGCGGGCATCGTGCCGCTGCATCACCTGCGCGCCGCGTGGGCCTATCGCGACGGGCTCGCGGTGCAGCCGCGCAGCGACGGTTTCACCTATGCCAGCAATATCCGCCCGGCGCCGCCCGCCGCCCCGCAACGCTGACCCGCGCCACGGACTCTCCCGCCCTTAACCATCATGTTCGAAACCCTTCTCAAACGGCTGCTGCAGAGCCTTGCGGTGCTGTGGATCATGTCGGTGCTGACCTTCTGCGCGGTCAACCTGATCGGCGACCCGGTGCACCTGCTGGTCAGCCCCACCGCCACCGAGCAGGAAATCACCGAGGCGCGCCACGCGCTCGGCCTGGACCTGCCCATGCCGCAGCAATACCTGCGCTTCCTGCAGGGCGCCCTGCACGGCGACCTGGGCGATTCCTTCATCTACAACCGGCCGGCGATCGAGCTGATCGTCAGCCGCGTGCCGGCCACGCTGGAACTGGCCGTGACGGCGCTGCTGCTGTCGCTGGGCATCGGCATCCCGATGGGCGTGTTTGCGGGCCTCAAGCCGCATAGCCGGCTGGCGCGGATGCTGATGGCGTGCTCGCTCGGCGGCGTGATCATGCCGACCTTCTGGATCGGCATGATCGGCATCCTGGTGTTCTCGGTGAACCTGGGCTGGCTGCCTTCGGGCGGGCGCGGGCCGGTCAGCACGGTGCTGGGCGTGCCGCTGTCGGTGACCAGTTGGGAAGGCATGCGCTTTCTGCTGCTGCCGGCGCTGACGCTGTCGCTGTTCAAGATCTCGCTGGTCGCGCGCCTCACCGAGGCCGGCACGCGCGAAGTGGCCGGCCAGGAGTACATCAAGTTTGCCCGCGCCAAGGGCGTGGGCGGCGCGCGGCTGGTGCTGCGCCACGTGGTGCCCAATGTGCTGATCCCGATCGTCACCGTGGTCGGCCTGGAGTTCGGCCACCTGATCGCGTTCTCGGTGGTGACCGAGTCGGTGTTCTCCTGGCCCGGCATGGGCAAGCTGATCATCGATTCGGTGCTGGCGCTGGACCGCCCGGTGGTGGTGGCCTACCTGCTGGTCACGCTGGTGCTGTTCGTGGTGCTGAACCTGGTGGTCGACCTGCTCTACGTGGTGCTGGACCCGCGCCTGCGGCACAAGCCGGCCTAGACCCCGCCTCCGCTGCCGCTTTTCTCCCTCCAAAATAACGAGACTGAACCGATGTCCCTGCCTGTATCTGAAGCCGACACCGCCGTGCCCGCGCTTGCGCCGGCCGCGGCGGAACCGGCGCCTGCCGCCGCACCGCCTGCGGCACGGCCCTCGCTGCTGCGGCGCTTTTGCGCCAAGCGCGTCTCTGCCGCCGCGCTGGCATTGCTGGTGGCGCTGCTGCTGGTGGCCGCGCTGGCCCACGTGATCAGCCCGCAGAATCCCTATGACCTCGCCACGGTTTCGGTGATCGATTCCGAACTGCCGCCGGGCAGCATCGGCTACGAAGGCCAGCCGCACTACTGGCTGGGCACCGACGGCGCCGGGCGCGACCTGCTCAGCGCCATCTTCTATGGCATCCGCATCAGCGTGGGCGTGGGCGTGATCAGCGCGATGGTGGCGCTGATGGTGGGTAGCGCCGTGGGCCTGGCCGCGGCGTACTTCGGCGGGGTGGCGGATGCCGCCATCATGCGCGTGGTCGACCTGCAGCTGAGCCTGCCCGCGGTGCTGGTGGCGCTGATCCTGCTGGCGGTGCTGGGGCAGGGCGTGGACAAGACCCTGCTGGCGCTGGTGATCGTGCAGTGGGCCTACTTTGCCCGCACCGTGCGCGGCGCGGCGCAGGTGGAGCGGCGCAAGGAATATGTCGAGGCCGCGCTTGGCCAGGGGCTGCCGGCGCTGCGCGTGATGTTCCGCCATATCCTGCCCAACTGCATGGCGCCGCTGGTGGTGACCGGCACGCTGCAGATCGCGCATGCGATCACGCTGGAGGCCACCATGAGCTTCCTCGGCATCGGGCTGCCGCGCACGCAGCCGTCGCTGGGCATGCTGATCGCCAATGGCTTCGAATACATGCTGTCGAACAAGTACTGGATCAGCATCTTCCCGGGCGTGGCCCTGGTGCTGCTGATCGGCTCGATCAACCTGGTGGGCGACCGCCTGCGCCGCGTGCTCAATCCGCGGCTGGAAGGGTAAGGAGCCCGGCATGGCACTACTGGAAGTTACCGGCCTGAGCACCAGCTTCGCGTTCGCGCGCGGGGCGGTGAAGGCGGTGGATGGCGTGTCGTTCGCGCTGGAGCCGGGCGAAATTCTCGGCATCGTCGGCGAGTCGGGCTCGGGCAAGTCGGTGACGGCGTTTTCGCTGATGAACCTGCTGGACCCGCCCGGGCGCGTCACTGGCGGTTCGGTGCGCTTCAAGGGGCAGGAGCTGCTGGCGTGTTCGCCGCGCCAGTGGCAGGCGCTGCGCGGCGACCGCATCGCGATGGTGTTCCAGGACCCGATGATGTCGCTCAACCCGGTGATGCGCGTGGGCGACCAGCTGGCCGAGACCGTGCTGGTGCATCACCGCCGCACCCGCGCGCAAGCGCACGCGCAGGCAGTCGACGCGCTCACGCGCGTGGGCATCCCGGCGCCGGAGGAGCGCATGCGCGCCTATCCGCATGAGCTGTCGGGAGGCATGCGCCAGCGCGTGGCAATCGCCAATGCGCTGATCAACCGCCCGGACCTGATCATTGCCGATGAGCCCACCACCGCGCTGGACGTCACCATCCAGGCGCAGATCCTCTACGAGATGAAGCAGCTGGTGCGCGAGACCGGTGCCGCCGCGATCTGGATCAGCCATGACCTGGCCGTGGTCAAGGACCTGGTCGACCGCGTCTGCGTGATGTACGCGGGCAGGGTGGTGGAGCAGGGCCCGGTCGCCGACCTGATCGAGCGGCCGCTGCATCCGTACACGCGCGGGCTGCTGGATTCGCTGCCCACGCCGGCCATGCGCGGCGCAACGCTGCGCGCGATCCCGGGCGCGGCCCCGGCGCTGGCCGCGCTGCCACCGGGCTGCGCCTTTGCGCCGCGCTGCCAGCGCGCGCAGGACGCATGCCGCCAGGCGCCCGCCGAAACCACTGTGCGCGGCCGGACGCTGCGCTGCTTTTATCCCCTGGAGGTGGCATGACAGTCATGCTCGAAGCGCGCAACCTGCAGAAACGCTTCTCCATGAAGCCCGGCCTGCTGGGACGCATGGCCGGAAAGCCGGTGCAGGCGGTGCATGCCGTCAATGATGTCTCGCTGCAGGTGAAGAAGGGCGAGGTGCTGGGCGTTGTCGGCGAGTCCGGCTGCGGCAAGTCGACGCTGGGCCGCATGCTTGCGGGGTTGCTGCCGCAGACAGGCGGCGAGATTGCGTGGGAAGGCAGGCGCGCCGATATCGCGTCCGCCGGCTATCACCGCGCCGTGCAGATGGTGTTTCAGAACCCCTATGCCTCGCTCAACCCACGGCTGCGTATCGGCCAGGCCATTACCGAAGGCGCGGTCTATCACGGCATGGTCAAGCGTGCGCGCGCGGCGTCGTTCGCCGGCGATCTGCTGCAGCAGGTGGGGCTTGATCCCAGCTATGCCGAGCGCTTTCCGCATGAATTCTCCGGCGGCCAGCGCCAGCGCGTGGCCATTGCCCGCGCACTGGCGCTGCGCCCGCGCCTGCTGATCTGCGACGAGGCCGTGTCCGCGCTCGACGTCTCGGTGCAGGCGCAGATCATCAACCTGTTCATGCAGCTGCGGCGCGAGCACGAACTGACCTATGTCTTCATCAGCCACAACCTGGCGGTGGTGGAGCATATGTCGGACCGCGTGGTGATCATGTACCTGGGCCGCATCGTCGAGAGCGGCGCTGCGCGCGACGTGTTCGCTGCGCCCAACCATCCCTATACCCGTGCCCTGCTGGCCGACGCGCCGCGCCTGGGCGCCAGCCCGCCCGCGCACCAGCCGATCCGCGGCGAACTGCCCAGCCCGCTGGCGCCGCCCACGGGCTGTGCCTTCCATCCGCGCTGCCCGCATGCGAGCGCGCGTTGCGCGGCCGAAGTGCCGGTGCTGCGCGATATCGGTGGGCGGCTGTCCGCCTGCCACTTGAATGACTAGATAGCCGCCGCCCGGCCGGCCCACGCTCCCCCTGTGCATCGATGCCATCCCGCCGCGCGCGCGGCGGGCGGGGAGCGTGCGCGCTGCGCGGACAGACAACGCGGCAGTTGGGATCACCCGAGGGGGAATTGTGCGTTGGCACACAACAAGAGAGGGAGCAGAAGCATGAAGGGTATCCAGACCAAGAGCGCGCTCGCATGCGCCTGCATCGGCGGCGCGCTGGCGCTGCTGTCGGCGGCGGCCGACGCATCGGTGACGCTGTATGGCCGCCTCGACACCGATATCGAATACCAGAAGGGGCCGGACGGCCGTGCCACGCAGATGGTCGACAACGCCTCGCGCTGGGGCATGCGCGGCAGCGAAGACCTGGGCGGGGGCTTGCGCGCCGCGTTCGGGCTGGAGCAGGGCTTTGCCGCCGACAGCGGTACGGCCACCAACCCGCAGTTTCGCAATGCCTTTGTCGGACTGCAGGGAGGCTTCGGAGCGATCGCGATGGGGCGGCTGGATTCTGCCACCATCGTCGGATCGCCGATCTATTCGCAGGTGACGCAGAACATCGACTTCGTCATCCATGATGCGGGCGCCACCGCCATCGGCACCAAGGTGCTGAACGCGCGCAACCGTGTGTCGAACGCGCTGGGCTATATGACGCCGGAGTTCGGCGGCTTTTCAGTGCGGGCGCGCGTGAACCTGGCGGGACCCGATCCGGCCACGCCCAACGCCAGGTCGCCGGTGCAGGCCGAGGATGACTTCCGCCAGTACGACCTTGGCCTCAACTACGCTGCCGGCAACTTTGCCGCGGGCGTGGGCTATTCGCGCGATGCCAAGACCGGCGGGCTGGTGGCCAATGATTTCCGCGACAAGGTGCAGGCCGCGGCGTCGTACGACTTTACCGTGGTCAATATCTACGGCATCTATGGGCGCGACCGCTACGCGGGCACTGCCGCCACTCGCACCGACGTGCCTTACTGGCTGGTCGGCTTCACCGTGCCCTATGGCGCCCACAAGCTCACCGTGAACTACATGGAGCGCGCGGTACAGCGCGACCCGCAAGGCCGGCTCAAGAAGGTGCAGGCCGGCTATGGCTACAGCCTGAGCAAACGCACCATGCCCTATGTCTTCTTCGATCGCGAGGATCCCAACTCGCACAAGCCCGGTGACACCGTGACCACGGTCGGCATCGGCATTCAGCACAAATTCTGATAATGGCCCTTCCTTATTCGCTGACTGAACCGGCCGGCGCGGCGCTGCCGCTGGTGGTGGACTCCCCGCACAGCGGGCTGGTGCATGCCGAGACCCTGCCGCTGGCGGCGCCCCCCGAAGCCCTGCTGACGGGCTGGGACGCCTATGTCGACCAGTTGTTCGCGCATGCGCCGATGGTGGGCGGCACGCTGCTGTGCGCGGGCTTTCCGCGCTGGATGGTGGATGTCAACCGCGCCCGCGACGACATCGATCCGGCGCTGATCGACGGCGCCATGCCCTATGCGGTGCAGCCCAGCGACAAGTCCGGGCGCGGCATGGGCGTGCTGCGCCGGCTGGCGCTGCCGGGCGTGCCGGTGTACGCCGCGCGGCTGTCGCCGGACATGGCGGAATACCTGCTGAAGACCTACTACGATCCCTACCACGCAGCACTGTCCGGCCTGCTGGCGCAGCATCATGCGCGCTCGGGCGCGGTGTGGCATATCGACTGCCATTCGATGAAATCGCGCGGCAATGCGATGAACGTGGACAATGGCGCGGAGCGGCCTGACTTTGTGATCAGCAACGGCGACGGCGCCACCTGCTCGCCGGTGTTTATAGAGCTGGTGGCGCAGTGCCTGCGCGGCTACGGCTACCGGGTGGGCATCAACTGGCCATACAAGGGCGCGGAGCTGATCCGCGCCTATGCCGACCCGGCGCGCGGCTGCCACAGCCTGCAGATCGAAATCAACCGCGCGCTCTATATGGACGAGGCAAGGTTCGCGCAGCACGGCGGCTTCGCCGTGCTGCGCGGCCATCTCGACCAGTTGCTGGAGGCGGTGGCGGCATATATCCGCGAGGCACTGGTGCGATGATGGCGCGGCGCGCTCAGATCACCTTGCCCGGATTCATCAGCCCCTGCGGATCGAGTGCGCCCTTGATCGCGCGCATCATCGCCAGCTCGACCTCGCTCTTGTAAAGCCGGTTTTCCTCGCGCTTGAGCTGGCCCAGCCCGTGCTCGGCGGAAATCGATCCGTTATGCGAGCGCACGCTGTCGTGCACGATGCGGTTGACCTGGTCCTGGTGCGCCAGGAATTCTTCGTGGTCGACGCCTTCCGGCGGCGACACGTTGTAGTGCAGGTTGCCGTCGCCGAGGTGGCCGAAGGTCACCATGCGCGCACCGGGGAAGGCGTTCTGCAGCAGCGCGTCGGTGGTCTCGATAAAGTCCGCCACGCGCGACACCGGCACGGCGATATCGTGCTTGATGTTCTTGCCGTCTTCCACCTGCGCCAGCGGGATATGCTCGCGCAGGTTCCAGAAATCGCGCGACTGCTGCACCGATTCCGCCACCACCGCGTCGGCGACCACGCCGGCATCGAAGGCGGCCGACATCATGGTTTCGAAGATGCCGCGCGCATGGGCTTCGCTTTCGCTGTCGGACAGTTCCAGCAGCACCAGCTGCGGGTGGATGTCTGCGAACGGATAGCGCAGCTGCGGGAAGTGCCGCGTCACCAGCGTCATGCTGAGCGCGGACATCAGCTCGAACCCGGTCAGCATGGCGCCCGCATGCGACTGTGCGATGGCCAGCAGCGCCAGCGCGGCACGCGGGCTCTGCACCGCGGCCAGCGCGGTGACCGAGGCGCGCGGCAGCGGGAACAGCTTCATCACCGCCGCGGTGATGATGCCGAGCGTGCCTTCGGCGCCGATAAAGAGGTCGCGCAGGTCGTAGCCGGTGTTGTCCTTGCGCAGCCCGCGCAGGCCGTGCCAGATCTCGCCCGACGGCGTCACCACTTCCAGGCCCAGGCACAGCTCACGCGTATTGCCGTAGCGCAGCACCGCGGTGCCGCCGGCATTGGTCGACAGGTTGCCGCCGATGGTGCAGCTGCCTTCGGCCGCCAGGCTCAGCGGAAACAGCCGGCCGTGCTCGCGCGCCACCTCCTGCAGGTGCTGCAGCACCACGCCGGCCTCGACCGTGATGGTGTTGTTGAGCGGATCGACCTGGCGGATGCGGTGCAGCCGCTGCAGCGAGACCACCACCTGCTCCTGCCCGGCCACCGGCGTGGCGCCGCCGCACAGGCCCGTGTTGCCGCCTTGCGGCACCACGGCGATCTTGTGCGCATGGCAGGCATGGACCACCTCCGCGACCTCCTCGGTGGTGCCGGGGCGCAGCACCGCCAGCGCCTCGCCGCGATAGCGCTTGCGCCAGTCGGTCAGGTGGGGTGCCTTGTCGGCTGCATCGGTCAGCACGTGCTGCGCACCCAGCGCGGCGCGGCACAGTGCGAGGAAGGAGTCTTGAGGCGAGGTCATGGCGATGGCGGAGTGAGGGTCAGGACTTGGGCGCGGCTGGCTTGCCCGCCGCACGGGCGCGGCGCTTGTAGGGGCGCAGGTACAGGATGGTGCTGGTGAAGAACACCAGCGTCAGCGCCACCTCCACCCACGCCAGCGTGGACGAGGGCGCGCGGTCGCTGGTGGCGCGCACGATGCCCTCGGTGAAGAACAGCAGGATCAGCATCGACGACCACTGCATGGTGTAGCGGTTGCGCGTGAGCACGCCGCGCAGCGGCAGCAGCAGCGGCAGGAACTTGATGATCAGCCACGACCCGCCAGGGCGCAGCGGCGCCAGGAACCATTCCCAGGCAATGCACAGCACCATCAGCGCCAGCAGGCTGCCCACGCTGAACCGGTACAGCCAGGGACTGTGCAGCGCCTGGTCGCTCTCGGGGATGGGGCTCATGCCGCGCCTCCCGCCAGGCGCAGCGCGGTCTGCGCCAGCCGCCGGCCCATGGCGATGGCCAGTCCCGATTCGTCTTCCGTGACCGGGCCGCGGTTGTCGCCGTGGGCATGGTGGCTGGGGCCGTAGGGTGTGCCGCCCGAGGCCGTGGTCATCAGGCCCTTCTCCGAATACGGCAGGCCCAGGATCAGCATGCCGTGGTGCAGCAGCGGCAGCATCATCGACAGCAGCGTGGTTTCCTGCCCGCCGTGCAGGCTGCCGGTGGCGGTGAAGACGCAGGCCGGCTTGCCGGTCAGCGCACCCGACAGCCACTGCGCCACGGTGCCGTCCAGGAAGTACTTCATCGGCGCGGCCATGTTGCCGAAGCGGGTGGGGCTGCCCAGGGCCAGGCCGGCGCATTCCTCCAGGTCGCGCAGCTCGGCATAGGGCGGGCCGTCGGCCGGGATATCGGACGCGGTGGCCTCGCACACGGTGGAAACCGGCGGCACCGTGCGCAGCCGGGCCTGGGCGCCGGGGACGCTGTCGATACCGTTGGCAATCAGTTCGGCTAGTTTGCGGGTGCTGCCGTGGCGGCTGTAATACAGGACGAGGATGTCGGTCATGGAGCGGGATGGCCGGCGGTGGCGGGGTGGTGTTGCGCGAAAGGTGCCGGAAGCAATGCGCGTATTATAGATGCGCCCCCCGCGCCATCTCCCATCGGCTTCGCGCCCCCGGTGCCGCGGGCCGCCTGTTTATCCGTCAGAACCAGATCCAGGAGGTTGTTTGCGCATGATTGGACCTCGCGTTGCCCGCCTGCGCCGGGAATGGAACCTGCAGAAGGTACGCGCCCTGGCGCGCTATGCGCTGCGCCGCGCCGGCGAAGACCGGCTGCCGCAGGTCTCGGCCAGCCTGACCTTCACCACCGTGCTGGCGGTGGTGCCGGTGCTGACGGTGGCGTTCGCGCTGCTGGCCGCGTTCCCGGTGTTCCGCGACTTCCGCAACGCCATCGAGGCGTTCCTGTTCCAGAACCTGATCCCCGGCAACGTCAGTGAATCGATCCAGCGCTACCTCGGCATGTTCGCCAAGAGCGCGCGCGGGCTGACCGCAATGGGCCTGGGCGGGCTGATGGTCACCTCGGTGCTGACCATGCTGACCGTGGAAGACGCGCTCAACGCGATCTGGCGCGTCAAGCAGCGCCGCCCGCTGGCGCAGCGGGTGCTGGTGTTCTGGGCGGTGCTGACCTTCGGGCCGGTGCTGATCGGCGCGAGCCTGTCGATCAGCTCCTACCTGATCTCGGTCTCGGCGGGCTATGTCGGCACCATGCCGGTGGGGCTGGGGCTGCTGGTGGGCGCGACGCCGGTGCTGCTGTCGGCGCTGGCCTTCGCCTTCCTGTACACGGCGGTGCCCAATGCCTATGTCGAATGGCGCGATGCCATCGTGGCTGGCCTGGTGGCGGCGGTCGCGTTCGAGTTCGCCAAGCGCGGCTTCGGCTATTTCATCACCGAGATCCCGGCCTACACCGCGGTCTACGGCACCTTCGCCGCGTTGCCGCTGTTCCTGCTGTGGATCTACCTGAGCTGGCTGGTGACGCTGCTGGGTGCGACCATTGCCGCCAACCTGCCGGTGATCCGGCAGGGCTACTGGCGCCGCCGCACCTTTGCCGGCAGCGAGTTCTTCGATGCGCTGGGCGTGCTGCTGCTGCTCTACCGCGCGCGCGACGAGGTGCCGCGCAGCGTTGGCGAACTGGACCTGGGCCGCAAGCTGCGGGTCGAGGCCGATTACCTGTCGGACCTGCTGGGCAAGCTCAAGGCCATGCATCTGGTCGGGCGCTTGCAGCAGGAGCGTGGTCAGGCCCATTGGGCACTGCTGTGCAATCCGTCACAGGTGACGTTGCGCACGCTGCATGACCGGCTGGTGCTGAACCTGCCGCGGCTGCCGCGCACCGCGCTGGCGCAGCAGCTGCAAGGGGCGGATGCGCTCAAGTCGGTCCTGGACAATCCGCAGCTGGATCAGACGCTTGAGGCGGTGTTCCGGCAGCAGCCGGCCAATCTGCCGCCGACTGAAGGGGATGGGGGGAGCCACCCTCAGCGGCGCACGCTGGAAGTGGTGCCGCCGGGCTGGCATGGGCAGGTGTAAGGCCCGCCCCCCTGCGGCAGTGAGGTTGCTTAGAACGGAATCTTGCCGCGCCAGATATCGGCATACATCACCCAGTCTCCCATCAGGCTGTAGAGCGGATGCCGGAACGTAGCGGGCCGGTTCTTCTCGAAACCAAAGTGCCCGACCCAGGCAAAGGCATAACCTGCCAGCACAGCGGCCAGCAGCCACCATGCATTGCCGGTGACCACCAGTGCCACCAGGCACAGCAGCGCTACCGTCGAGCCGGCAAAATGCAGGCGCCGGCAGGTACGGTTCTGGTGTTCGCTCAGGTAGTAGGGATAAAAGGCCGCGAAGTTCTCGAACTCGCGCGCGCGGGCGTGGGCCATGGCTGTCTCCGGCAGGTCTTGTTTTGTGCAGTGTAGACCTTCTGCACCGGGGTGTCGGGACGCTGGCCGCCGGCGTGGCCGGCCAGCCATCCGGGGCCAGGCTCAGCCGGCCGCGACCACCTTGCGCGCAAAGGCCGCGAGCGCGTCCAGCACTTCATCCGGGCGTTCGCCCATCAGCGCGTGGCCGCACGGCACCGTGACCAGGCTTGCCTTGGCCATCTTGCCGGCCAGCGCCTGGGCTGCCTTGGGCGACGTCATCATGTCCTTGGTGCCGGTGATGAAGAGCGCCGGGCAGGCCACTGCGGCGGCGGCCTCTTCCCCATGGGCGTAGGCATTGCAGGCCGAGAAGTCATTGTGGAACACATGGGCCTGCGGGTTGTTGCGCGACACGCGTTCCATCAGCCGCTGGCTGCCGCCGTGCATCCACGCGCCCGGCCCCGGCGAAGACGGCTTGTTGGCCAGGCTCGAATGCGACCAGGTGTTGACCATGGCGATGGCGTCGCCTTCGCGGTTGAGCGAGGCGTCCAGCAGCGCGTCCGAGACCTTCATCGGGTAGGCCGTCGCCAGCAGGCCGATACCGCGCACCGCCTGCGCATGCCGCGCCGCACATTCGAGTGCGATCAGCGAGCCCATGCTGTGGCCGAACACGAAGGCCGGCGTCTTCACGCCGGCGGCCGCCACCAGCGCCATGACCCAGTCGGCCATGGCCTCGACGGTGGCCAGCGGCGCGCCCTTGCTGCGGTTGTGGCCCGGCAGGTCCACCGCCAGCACCGAGAAGCCGTGGTTGGCAAACCAGCGCGTCTGCAGGGCCCACACGCTGTGGTCGTTCTGCGCGCCGTGGACGAACACGGCACAGGGCAGGGCGGGATCGAAGGGTTTGCCGCCGGTATAGGCGTAGGCCGGCTGGCCGGCAATGGTCAGTTCCATCAGGCTTGCCCTCCCTTGCCGCTCATCGCTTTCTCGGCCGCCTTCAGGCCGCGCTTGAGATCGTCGATCAGGTCATCCGGGTCTTCCAGCCCGATCGAGAGCCGGATCGTGCCCTCGGTGATGCCGGCCGACTGCAGCGCCGCCGCGTCCATGCGGAAGTGCGTGGTCGAGGCCGGGTGGATCACCAGGGAGCGCGCGTCGCCCACATTGGCCAGGTGCGAGAACAGCGACATGCTCTCGATGAAGCGCTGGCCGGCCACGCGGTTGCCCTTCAGGTTGAAGCTGAACACCGCGCCGCAGCCGCGCGGCAGCAGGCGCTTGGCCAGTTCGTAGTCGGGGTGCGATTCCAGTTCCGGGTAGGACACCGACTCCACCATCGGGTGCGAGACCAGGAAATGCACCACCTTGCGGGTGTTGTCGACATGGCGGCTCATGCGCAGCGGCAGCGTCTCAACGCCCTGCAGCAGCTGCCAGGCGGCCATCGGGTTCATGCAGGCGCCGAAGTCGCGCAGGCCCTCGCGGCGCGCGCGCAGCAGGAAGGGCGCCACCGTGCTTTCCTCGGTGAACACCATGTTGTGGAAGCCCTCGTACGGCTCGGACAGTTCCGGGAAGCGGCCCGAGGCCTCGAAGTCGAAGGTGCCGCCTTCCACCAGCACGCCGCCGATGGTGGTGCCATGGCCGCCCAGGAACTTGGTGGCCGAGTGGTAGAGCAGGCCGGCGCCGTGGTCGAACGGGCGCAGCAGGTAGGGCGTGGTGAAGGTGGAATCCACCAGCAGCGGGATGCCGTTGTCCTGGCCCAGTTGCGCCAGCGTCGGGATGTCCAGCACGTCCAGCCCCGGGTTGCCCAGGGTCTCGCCGAACAGCAGCCGGGTATTGGGCCGGATCGCGGCGCGCCAGGCGTCGATGTCGCGCGCCTTGACGAAGGTGGTCTCGATGCCGAAGCGGCGCAGCGTGTAGTGCAGCAGGTTGTGCGAGCCGCCGTACAGCGCCGACGAGGCCACCACGTGCGAGCCCGCGCCCATCAGGGTGGCCACCGCCAGGTGCAGCGCGGCCTGGCCCGAGGCCGTGGCGATGGCGCCGGCGCCGTTCTCCAGCGCGGCGATGCGCTCTTCCAGCACGGCCACGGTGGGGTTGGAAATACGGGAGTAGACGTGCCCCGCGCGCTCCATGTTGAACAGCGACGCGGCGTGCTCGCTGTCGCGGAACACGAAGGACGTGGTCAGGTGGATGGGGGTGGCGCGGGCCCCGGTGGCGGGGTCTGGCGCGGCGCCGGCGTGCAGTGCCAGCGTGTCGAATCGGGTTCCGGACATGATCGGTCGGCCTTGAGTTGTCTCCGGCCAGCATCGTAGCACCGTGCGCGCGCCGACGCCCGCAAACCGGCCTCCCGCTTTACTTTGACGGCGGGTTTGGGCTAGGATCGGCCAACGGGGCGCCGTGATGCAGCGCGCGCCCGCACACCCATAGACAGATAACAATGTGACCGGTATCGCCCCCTGTGCCCCCGGCCGGAGCGATGCCCTCAGTTTGAGCGCAGGCAGCGGAGACCAACATGAAAGTCAGCGACATCCTCCAGATCAAGGGCAATACGCTCTATACCGTGACGCCTGACACCTCCTTGCTGGTAGCCGTCCACACCATGGCCGAGCACGATATCGGCTCGCTGGTGGCGATGGAGTACGGCGACCTGGTCGGCATGCTGACCTTCCGCGAGATCATCGAGACGCTGGCCCGCAACAATGGCAACGTCGGCAGCACCAGCATCCGCAAGGTGATGGACGATGCGCCGCTGACCTGCACCATGGAGACCGACGTCAACGAGGTCCGCCGCATGATGCTGGAGCGTCACACCCGCTACCTGCCGGTGCTCGACAACCGCACGCTGATGGGCGTGATCTCCTTCTACGACGTCGCCAAGGCCGTGGTCGAGGACCAGAGCTTCGAGAACAAGATGCTCAAGGCCTATATCCGCGACTGGCCGGAAGAGCGCGCCGAGTGATGGCGCCGGGCCGCCCGGCCTGAAGCTTCCTTCGGAAATACCCTCGATTGGCGCCACGCGGCCGTGGCAGGGTGGCGGCCGGGCGCCGGCTCCGGCAAACTTGCCGGCGTTCCCACTTCCGCGGCGGTCCGCTGACCGACCGGCCCATCCATGAGCCAACCCAGCCAGTTCCGACTGCTCGGCCTGCGCCGCTTCGCCCCGTTCTTCTGGACCCAGTTCCTCGGGGCGATGAACGACAACGTCTTCAAGGTCGCCTTCACCTCGCTGGTGACCTACCACACGGCGCTGTTCGAGGGCGTTGAGGCGCGCAGCGCGGCCTTCCTGATCTCGGCCATCTTTATCGCGCCGTTCGTGCTGTTCTCGGCCACCAGCGGGCAGATTGCCGACAAGCTGGAGAAGTCGCGCCTGATCCGGCTGGTCAAGTCGCTGGAGATCGCCATCATGGTGCTGGGCCTGGCCGGCTTTGCCTGGCACAGCGCGCCGCTGCTGTACGCCGGCACTTTCCTGATGGGGCTGCATTCCACGCTGTTCGGGCCGGTCAAGTTTGCCTACCTGCCGCAGCACCTGGATGAAAGCGAACTGGTCGGCGGCAACGGCATGGTGGAGATGGGCACCTTTGTCGCGATCCTGATCGGGACGCTGATCGGCGGCGAACTGGCCGGGCTGCAGCAGGGCGGAACCATCGTGGGGCCGATGTACGTGGGCGCGGTATGCGTGGTGATCGCCGTGGCGGGGCGGCTGGTGTCGGGCCGCATCCCGGTTTCGCCGGCGCCGCAGCCGGACCTGCGCATCAACTGGAACCCGTTCTCCGAGACCTGGCGCAACCTGGTGCTGGCGCGCGGCAACCGCACGGTATTCCTGAGCCTGCTCGGCATTTCGTGGCTGTGGTTCCTGGGCGCCACCTTCCTGACCTCGTTCTTCAGCTATGCCAAGGATGTGCTGGGCGGCGACCAGAACGTGGTGACGCTGCTGCTGGCGGTGTTCTCGCTGGGCATCGGCACCGGTTCACTGCTGTGCGAGCGCCTGTCCGGTCGCCATGTCGAGATCGGGCTGGTGCCGTTTGGCTCGATCGGCATGACGGTGTTCGCGGTCGACCTGTACTTTGCCAGCCAGGGGCAGGCACCCGTGGCGCTGAGCGGCATCGGCGGCTTCCTGGCCGAGCCGCGCCACTGGCGCGTGCTGGCGGACCTGTTCCTGCTGGCCATGTTCGGCGGCTTCTACAGCGTGCCGCTGTACGCGCTGATCCAGAGCCGCAGCGCGCCCACGCACCGCGCCCGCATCATCGCCGCCAACAACATCCTGAACAGCTTCTTCATGATTGCCGCTTCGCTGCTGGGCGTGGCGATGACGCAGGCGGGCTACAGCATCCCGCAGCTGTTCCTGGTGGTGGGGCTGCTCAATGCGGTGGTGGCGGTCTACATCTACTCGCTGGTGCCGGAATTCCTGCTGCGCTTTATCGCGTGGATCCTGGTCCATACCCTCTACCGGCTGCGCCGCGTCAATGCTGAGCGCATTCCCGCCGACGGCCCGGCCGTGCTGGTCTGCAACCACGTCAGCTTTGCCGACGCGGTGGTGCTGATGGCCTGCAGCCCACGTCCGGTGCGCTTCCTGATGGACCACAACATCTTCAGGGTGCCGCTGCTGTCGTGGTTCTTCCGCCAGGCCCGCGCGATCCCGATCGCGCCGGCGCACGAGAATCCGGACATGCTCAGGCGTGCCTATGACAGCGTGGCGCAGGCGCTGGGCGAGGGGGATCTGGTCTGCATCTTCCCCGAAGGCAAGATCACCGCCACCGGCGAGATCAACCCGTTCAAGCAGGGCGTGCAGCAGATCATCCGGCGCACGCCGGTGCCGGTGGTGCCGATGGCGCTGCGCGGGCTGTGGGGCAGCTTCTTCTCGCGCAAGGGGGCACCGGCGATGTCGCGGCCGTTCCGGCGCGGCATCCTGAACCGGCTGGAACTGGTGGTGGGCGAGCCCGTGCCGCCCGAGGCCGCCACCCCGGAAGGGCTGCAGCAGATGGTGCAGGCCCTGCGCGGCGACTGGCGCTAACTCCGTTGTGCGGAACCCGAGTCCACGATGATCACGCTCTACACCTTTGGCCCCGCCTTCGGGCTGCCCGACGCCAGCCCCTTCGTCACCAAGGCCGAGATGCTGCTCAAGCTGGCCGGACTGCCTTACCAGGCGCGCCGCGGCAGCCTGCGGCGCGCGCCCAGGGGCAAGCTGCCCTACCTGGACGACATGGGCCGGATCGTGGCGGATTCCACCCTGATCCGCTGGCATATCGAGAAGACCTACCACATCGACTTCGACGCCGGCCTGAGCGCGGCCGAGCGCGGCATCGCTTGGGCCGCCGAGAAGCTGATGGAAGACCACCTGTACTGGGCGGTGGCGCGGGTGCGCTGGCTGGACCAGGCCAACTTCGACAAGGGGCCGGCCCTGTTCTTCCGCGGCGTGCCGGCGCCGGTGCGCGGCCTGGCCGAGCGCCTGGTGCGCTACAAGGTGCGCAAGACGCTGTGGGGGCAGGGTCTGGGCCGGCATAGCGAAGAAGACCTGGTGGCGCTGGCCAGCAAGGGCGTGACCTCGATCGCCGACATCCTGGGCAACAAGCCCTACCTGATGGGCAACGCGCCATGCGGGGCCGACGCCACGCTGTTTGCCTTTGCCGGCAGCCTGCTGTGCCCCGTATTCGACACTCCGATCCGCACCGCGGCCGAGGGGCATGCCAACCTGGTGGCCTATATGGAGCGGATGCGCGCCGAGTTCTACCCCGAACTGGCCCCGGCAAGCGCCGCCGCCTGAGCCTGCCGGGCCGCCCTGCGGCCGCCCGAGCCCCGCCATTGGCCTTACAATGGAGGCCTTCCCCAATTCCTGTGCGGTTTCCACCATGTCCGGCAATACCCTTGGCCTGCTTTTCACTGTTACCACCTTCGGCGAATCGCACGGGCCCGCCATCGGCGCGGTGGTGGATGGCTGCCCGCCGGGCATGGCGCTGACCGAGGCCGACATCCAGGGCGACCTGGACCGCCGCCGGCCCGGCACCTCGCGCCACGTCACGCAGCGCCAGGAACCCGACCAGGTCGAGATCCTGTCCGGCGTGTTCGAGGGCAAGACCACCGGCACCCCGATCTGCCTGCTGATCCGCAATACCGACCAGCGCAGCAAGGACTACGGCAATATCGTCGAAACCTTCCGCCCGGGCCATGCCGACTACACCTACTGGCAGAAGTACGGCATCCGCGACCATCGCGGCGGCGGCCGCTCGTCGGCGCGCCTGACCGCGCCGGTGGTGGCGGCCGGGGCGGTGGCCAAGAAGTGGCTGCGCGAAAAGTATGGCACCGAGATCCGGGGCTATATGTCGCAGCTGGGCGAGATCGCAGTGCCGTTCACGGACTGGTCGCACGTGCCGGAGAACCCGTTCTTCGCGCCCAACGCCGACATCATCCCCGAGCTCGAAACCTATATGGACGCGCTGCGCCGCGACGGCGACTCCGTCGGCGCGCGCATCGAGGTGGTGGCCAGCAACGTGCCGGTGGGCCTGGGCGAGCCGCTGTTCGACAGGCTCGACGCCAATATCGCCCACGCCATGATGGGCATCAACGCGGTCAAGGGCGTGGAGATTGGCGCCGGCTTCGACAGCGTGGCCCAGCGCGGCAGCGTGCATGGCGACGAGCTGACCGCCGAGGGCTTCCGCACCAACAATTCCGGCGGCGTGCTGGGCGGCATTTCCACCGGCCAGGACGTCACCGTGTCGCTGGCGATCAAGCCGACGTCTTCCATCCGCACCCCGCGCGAATCGATCGACAAGGCCGGCAATGCCGCCACCGTCGAGACCTTCGGCCGCCACGACCCGTGCGTGGGCATCCGCGCCACGCCGATCGCCGAGGCCATGCTGGCGCTGGTGCTGATCGACCACGCCCTGCGCCACCGTGCCCAGTGCGGCGACGTCAAGGTCGATACGCCGCGCATTCCCGCGCAGGCCGGCCAGACCCCCTGACCTGACCTCGCGTTGGCCACGCCTTTCGCGGGCGGCGGTGCCACTGGCGCCGGCCGCCCCGACTACGCCCGTTTCGGGCTCTTCTATCTTGGCTATTACGGCTACGTCGGCCTGATCTCGCCGTACGTCAGCCTGTATTTCGCCGACCGCGGCTTCAACCCGGTGCAGATCGGCGTGCTGATGGCGAGCTTCCAGGTCAGCCGCATCGTCGGGCCCTACCTGTGGGGCTGGCTGTCCGACGTGATGCACACGCGCGTGCGTATCCTGCGCGTGAGCGCGTTCACCTCGTTGCTGGCCTTCCTGATGCTGCCGGGTGTCGGCAGCTACGGCGGCATGATGGCGATGATGCTGACGCTGAGCCTGCTGACCAGCGCGATGTCGCCGCTGGGCGATGCCCTGACCATCTCCACGCTGCGCCGCTACGGCGCCTTCGACCATAGCTACGGCCGCATCCGCATGTTCGGCTCGGTCGGCTTTATCGGCGCGGTGCTGGCCGGCGGGGCGCTGTTCGAAGCAGTCGGCATGCGCGCCTTCCCGTGGGTGGCCAGCGCGCTGCTGGCGATCCTGGCCGGCGTGGTGCTGACCATGCATGACGCCGCCGACGACGGCCCGCGCACGGCGCCGCCGCGCGCCTTGCCGCTGCTGCGCCGTCCGGACGTGGCCTGGTTCCTGGCGTCAGCCTTCCTGATGATGTTCGCGCACGCGGCGCTCTATGTGTTCTATTCGCTGTGGCTGGCGCAGCTGGGCTACAGCAAGTTCGCCATTGGCGTGATGTGGACCATCGGCGTGGTGGCCGAGATCGTTTTCTTCTACTACCAGGGCCTGCTGTTCGCGCGCTATGCGCTGCGCACGATCCTGGCCGGCACCTTCGTGCTGGCGGCGCTGCGCTTCGGCCTGACCGGCTACCTTGCCCAGTTTGCCTGGCTCATGGCGCTGGTGCAGGTGCTGCACGCGGCCACCTTTGCCGCGCACCACAGCGCCAGCCTGAAGCGGTTGCAGGCCTGGTTTGCCGGGCCGCTGCAGGGGCGCGGGCAGGCGCTGTATACGGGCATTTCCTACGGCGTCGGCGGCACGCTGGGCGGGCTGGCGATGGGCTGGACCTGGAACGCGCTGGCGCCCGAGCATACCTTCGGGCTGGCCGCTATCGCCGCGGCGGCCGGCGCGTTCTGTGCGGTGATGAGCTTCCGCGCGAAAGGCGATGGCGCGGTTCAGGCCAGCGCCGCGCAGACCCGCTCGGCGATCGCCAGCGACGAGGTCAGCCCCGGCGACTCGATGCCGAACAGGTGAACCAGCCCCGGCACGCCATGCACGGCGGGGCCGTCGATGCGGAAGTCCGCGGCAACCTCGTGCGGCCCGCTGATCTTGGGGCGGATGCCGGCATAGCCGGGTTGCAGCGCGCCGTCGGCCAGCCCCGGCCAGTAGCGGCGCACTTCGTCATAGAAGCCGTCGGCGTCGGCCGGATCCACGCCGTATTCGATGTCGTCGATCCAGCGCACATTGGGGCCGAAGCGCGCCTGGCCGCCGAGGTCGATGGTCAGGTGCACGCCCAGCCCGGCCGCCTCGGGCACCGGGTAGATCAGCCGTGAGAACGGCGCGCGCCCGGCCAGCGTGAAATAGCAGCCCTTGGCGTAGTACTGCGGCGGGATATGGGTCTCGGGCATGCCGTCGATGCGGCGCGCCAGTTCCGGCGCGGTCAGCCCGGCCGAGTTCACCACCGTGCGCGCCAGCAGCGTGGTGGCGCTGCCATCCTCGCTGCCGATCTCCAGCCGGATGCCGTCCGCCGTCACCGCGCCGCCCAGCACCGGCGACTGCACCGCCAGCATCGCGCCGGCGTTTTCCGCGTCGCCCAGCAGCGTGGTCATCAGGCCATGGCTGTCGACAATGCCGGTCGACGGCGACAGCAGCGCGGCATGGCACTGCAGTTGCGGCTCCAGCGCCTGCGCCTCGGCGCGGCTGACAAGGCGCAGGTCGTCCACGCCGTTGGCCGCCGCCTTGGCGCGGATGCCTTCGAGCGTTGCCACCTGGGCCTCGCTGGTGGCAACGATCAGCTTGCCGCAGCGCTGGTGCGCCACGTGGTGGCTGGCGCAGTAGTCGTACAGCATGGCCTTGCCGCGCACGCACAGCTGTGCCTTGAGCGAGCCGGCCGGATAGTAGATGCCGGCGTGGATGACCTCGCTGTTGCGCGCGCTGGTGATGGTGCCGAAGGCGTTCTCGGTTTCCAGGATGATCACTTCGCGGCCCTGCAGCGCGAGTGCGCGCGCCACCGCCAGTCCCACCACGCCGGCGCCGATGACGACGCAATCCACTGTTTCCATGGTTGTTCCTTGCTCCAATGTCTGTGTGTTGGGGGGCTCAGGCGGTCAGGCCAAGGCGGGCGGCGGCGGCCGCAAGGTGCTGTTGCGCGGCACTGCGGGCGGCCGCGGCATCGCCGGCGGCAATCGCTTCGGCCAGCGCCGCGTGTTCCTGGTCGGCGGCGCGCGGCGCGCCTGTCGTCACACGCAGCCGCGCGGTGTTCTCCCAGGCGCGCTGGCGCGCGGCCAGCATCTGCTGGCTGACGAAATCGGTCAGGCCGGTAAAGCAAGGGTTGTGCGCGGCTTCCGCAATGGCATGGTGGAAGGCCATGTCGGCCGCCGCAGCGCTGGCCATGTCGCCCTGGCCGTCGGCCTGTGCCTGCATCGCCGCCAGCGCGCCGCGGATGGCATCGATATCGGCATCCGTGTGCCGCTGCGCGGCCATTTCGGCGCAGGCGGTTTCCACTACCCGGCGCAGTTCGAACAGCTGCGCCAGCGTCGGGCCGCCGTCGGGCGCGCTGGCCACGCGCCATGCCTGGCCGCCCGGGGTCTCCGACACATAAGCGCCCGAGCCCTTGCGCGTCACCAGCACGCCATCGGCCTTCAGCTGGGCGATGGCCTCGCGCACGATCGGCCGGCTCACGCCGAAGTTATCGGCCAGGCTCGTCTCTGCTGGCAGGCGCGCGCCCGCGCCGTAGCGGCCGGCGAGGATGTCGTCGTGCAGGGTCTGGGCGATGCGGCTGGCGAGCGAGGCCGGGCGGGGCAGGATGGTCATGGTTTTGATATGTCAGGCTGTCAGACAGCTTTTGGAGATTTTCGGCTCAACTTTGCGAGACGTCAAGGTCTCCGTAGGGAGCGAATGCTACACATGCGTTTCTGCTCAATCGCCGAGGGCTTAATTTCGCCGCTCCGGCGCCGATAGAAGCCTGATACAGGTGGCGGATCCTGCGCGTCGGCTCCGCCCAAGGCTTGCCATGCCCCGTTGGCATCCAATGCGGGGGCCTACTGCGAACAGCCATGATCCAGCTCACACCTAACGATCTTCCCGTCGGATACCCACTGCCCTGGTCATTGCTCGATGGCGAGGGCAACCTGGTGCTCGGCAGCGGCAGTGTCATTCCCGATGAACGCGACCTGGCGCTGGTGTTCCGCCATGGCGTGGTCTGCCGCGAAGATAGCCACGACGATGCCGATGACGAACTGCGTCCGACCACCGGGCCGCTTGGCCTGCAGGTCGGCACGCTGCTGCATGTCAAGCATGAGGGCGAGGCCGCGCGCCCGGCCGCGAGCCGCCTGATCGGTTTTATCGAGCAGGGCCTGTTTGTCACCTGGCCGCAGCTCGGCGGGCGCGACCTGCCGCTGCAGGCGGGCGATGCCGTGCTGCTGCGCGGCTTCTCCGGACACGCCATCCACAGCTTCACCTCGACCATCACCGCCGTGTGCCGCAGCCCGTTTCGCTACCTGGTGCTGTCGGCGCCGGTGCAGAAGCACGCAACGCCGGTACGCAAGGCTGCGCGCGTGCCAACCCGGCTGGCCGCCTACCTGACCGAGCCCGGCGATGACGACGGCATCGACACCGGCACGGCGCGGCTGGCGCTGCTGTCCGACCTCAGCACCGGTGGCGCGCTGGTGCAGACCACCGCGCCGGCGCCGGCGCCGGGCAGCCGCGTGCGGCTGCGCTTCAAGATGCGCACGGCGTCACTGGACAGCGAGGTCACCATCGATGGCTGGATCCGCCTCGCACCCCCCGGCGCGGCCAGCGACGATGCCGACTTCCCGGCCTTCGGCGTGGCCTTCGACGTGCTGGCCGAGCGCGAGCTGACGCTGCTGCAGTGCTACATCTACGAACAGCTGCTTTCCAGCACCCGCATGCCCTTGCAGCCCGCGGCTGTAGCGGCCGTTTAGAGGGAATCCGCTAATGTTTTGATTGTCTCGTCGGGGCGGCCAGTCTTTACTGCTTCCAACATAAAAAGTCCCACCACCGAGGAGACAAGATGGAGCACAGCGGACACCACGCGTGCGGACGACGCACGCCCGCGCTACGCGAGCAGAAGGCCGGCAAGGCCTTGCGCAGGCTCGCAGGCACAGCCCCGCTGGTCGCAGCGGCCATGCTGGCGCAGCCAGCATCAGCCCTGGCCGCGAGCGGCGACTACGCGAAGACGCGTTACCCGATCGTGCTGGTCCACGGACTGACCGGCGCGGCCAAGATGGGTGGTGTGCTCGACTACTGGTATGGCATCCCCGAAGTGCTGCGGGCCAACGGCGCGCAAGTCTATGTGGCCACGGTGCCGTCGTTCAACAGCGACGAAGAGCGCGCCCTGGCGCTGCAGGCCTATGTGCGCGCGGTCAAGCTGGAAAGCGGCGCAGACAAGGTCAACCTGATCGGCCACAGCCAGGGCGGGCCGACCTCGCGCATGCTGGCGGCGATGTCGCCGCAGGACGTGGCCTCGGTCACCACCGTCGGCAGCCCGCATCGCGGCAGCGAAGTGGCCGACACCGTGCTGGACCTGATCAATGGCGTCAACAGTATTCCGATCGCCGGGCCGGTACTCGTCGGCATCATCCAGGGCGTGTTCGATACGGTGGGCTGGTTCAATGGCATCGGCAACGGGCAGGCGCTGGACCAGGATGCGCTGGCCTCGCTCAGGATCCTGACCACGCGCGGCGCCGCCGAGCAGAATGCGCGCCTCAATGCCACGCTGGTGCCCGGCACGAAATCGGCACTGGGGCCGGATTGCAATACTGCTGGCGCGGTGTCCGAGCAACGGCAGGCGCGCGATGCCGCGGGCAACCTCGTCACTCATACCCAGGCCGCGTATTCCTGGACCGGGCAGGGTGGGCCGTTCAGCCTGCTGCGCTCCAACCTGCTGGACCCGACCACGGTGATGATGTCGGCCTCGGCCGGGCTGATGGACCTGAAGGGCGCCGGCCCCAATGACGGGCTGGTCTCGGTCTGCAGCAGCAAGTGGGGCCGGGTGCTGGCCACGGGCTACTACTGGAACCATCTCGACGAGGTGAACCAGATGGCCGGCTTGTACCAGGACGTCGATCCGCGCACGGTCATCCTCAGCCACGCCAACCGGCTGCGCAATGACCAGCTCTGAGCGCTCGCCGCGGCCCTGGCTGGCCTTGATGCCGGCCGGCGCGGCGGCGGCCGCGGTGTACTGGCTGACGATGCCGTCTGGCCCGGTTGCCGTGCCGCAGCGCCCGGCAGCGATCACCACCGCTGCGAGTCCTTCGGCGACATCGGCAGACGCCGGACCCGCCGGCGTGGCTGCCTTGCCATCGCTGTCCGGCGTCGACGTGCCCGCGGGCCCCGAACTCGACGCGCAAGGCAACCTGCGCCTGACGCGCGCGCTGCGCACCTACTTCGACTACTTCCTCAGCGCCCGCCACGACGCCGGCGGCGCCGACGCGCTGGACCGGCTGGTGTACGACGATATCCGCCGCCGCGTGCCGCAGCCCGCGGCAGGGCAGGCGTGGCAGCTGTGGCAGCGCTACCTGGCTTATCTTGCCGAGATTCAAGCGCTGGCCGCGCGCAAGCCGCAGGCGGATACGAACGGCACGCTGGATGCGGCACAAGTGCAGCAGCTGCGCGCGCTGCAGGCCGGGCGCAACGGCGCGCGGCAGCACCTGCTGCCGGAGGTGGCGGCAATCTGGTTCGGCGACGAGCAGGCGTATGACGATGCCATGCTGGCGCGGCTCGACATCGCGGCGCAATCCGGCCTGGATGACGCGCAGCGGCGGCAGCGGCTGGCCGAACTCGAAGCCACGCTGCCCGAGCCACTGCGTGCGGCACGGGAGGCCAGCGCGCGTCCGCAGGCGATCAGCGACACCATCGCCGGCATGCAGGCCGCCGGCCGCAGTGCGCAGGACATCGGTGCGGCGTTGGCGCAGGCCTACGGTGCCGAGGTGGCGCAGCGCTACCAGCAGCAGGCGCAAGCCGGGCAGGCCTGGCAGCAGCGCTACGACGACTACGCCGCGCGGCGCGCGCAGATCGAGTCATTCGCGGGGTTGTCGGAGCAGGACCGCCGGCAGCAGCTGGATGTGCTGCGCAGCCAGGCCTTCGGCAATCCCGCCGAGGCGCTGCAGGCCGAGGTGGTCGACAAGGCGATGGCCGCGCGGCGGCAGGCACGATAGCCGCGCTGCATCGCCCAAAGAAAAACGGCACCGGGTTTTGAACTGACCCCGTAAAGTTGGACGGGTAAGTTAGGCCGCCAAGGGCTGAGTCCTGTATTGCACGGGGCTCAGCCCTTTTAGTTTGAGCTTGATGCGGTCGTGATTGTAGTACCGGATGTATTCGGCTATGCCTTTGCGCAGTTGGTCGAGATCGGCGAAACGCTCAAGCCGGAAGCACTCTGACTTGAGCGTGCCGAAGAAGCTCTCCATGGCCGCGTTGTCCAGGCAATTGCCCTTGCGAGACATGCTCTGATGCAGGCCTCGTGCGGCCAGTTTGTGGCGGTACGCTGCCATTTGGTAGGCCCAGCCCTGATCCGAGTGCAGCAAAGGGGATTCCTCTGGCCGCAGTCTTCGCAATGCCTTGTCGAGCATCTCCTGGATCAGTGCGAAGTCAGGTCGTTCGCTGGTTTGCCAAGCGATGATCTCCCCGTTGTATAGGTCCAGGACGGGCGAGAGATACAGCTTCTTGCCGCCTACGTTGAACTCGGTCACATCCGTCACCCACTTCTCGTTCGGCTTGCTCGCCTCGAACTGGCGCTGAAGCAGATTGGGGGCGACTCGCCCCACCTGCCCTCGGTATGAGCGGTACTTCTTGGGCCGCACGAGCGACTTCAACCGCAACGCCGACATCAGCCGTTGCACGGTCTTGTGATTGATCAACGTCCCCGTCTGACGCAGCGTCGCCGTAATCCGGCGGTAGCCATATCGGCCCTTGTGCTCGGCATACACACGTTGGATGCGCTCCTTGAGTTCCCCGTGACGATCTCCGGCCTTGCTTGCCGTAAGTTGGTAGTAGAACGTGCTGCGCGCCAGAGCGGCGATCTTGAGCAGGATTGGCAGCGGGTGGTGCTCGCGCAAAGCGTTCACGACTTGCGCTTTTTCTTTGGCGCCGCTTGCTCCTTGGCCCGGAGCAGGGCATCCAACTTTTTTAGGTACGCCACCTCCGCGCGCAGATACTCGTTTTCCTTGAGCAGATCTTCACGTGAACGTCCGTCTTGGGGCAACTCGGGAGTGGGTTGGACAGGCTGTTTGGGCTCGGACATGTTGGGTGGCCGGCCTTTGCGGCGCGGCATGAGGGCTTCGAAACCGCCCTCATGATACTGGCGCTCCCAACGGCTGACTCCGCGGGTATCGCGCAAGTCGAAGAGGGAACTTGTCTGAGCATAGGACAACTCGTGGCGCCACATATGCTGCAGCACCGTCAGCTTGAACTCGGCGCCAAACGCCTCACGCTTCTTGCGTAGCCCGGCCTCTCCATGGTGCTGCCACGCACCAATCCAGCGTCGCACGATCGAATGACCAATCCCATGCTTCTGACTCAGTGCCCGGATCCCAATCCCCCCAGACAAATACTCCTGAACTACCTTGCGCTTGAATGCCTCGTCGTACTTCGTCATGAAAAACACCCCAAAGATTGGATCAACGTCCAACTTTTGGGGTGCAGTTCAGTTTCCGGTGCCGTTTTTTTCTGCCGCTGGCGCGGCAGGCTTACATCCCGACGTAGTTCGGACCGCCGCCGCCTTCCGGCGTCACCCAGACGATGTTCTGGGTCGGATCCTTGATGTCGCAGGTCTTGCAGTGCACGCAGTTCTGCGCGTTGATCTGCAGGCGCTCCTTGCCCGACGTCTCGTCCTGCACGAACTCATATACACCTGCCGGGCAGTAGCGCGACTCGGGGCCGGCGTACTTGTCCCAGTTGATGTTGACCGGAACGCTGGCGTCCTTGAGCGTCAGGTGCGCCGGCTGGTTCTCTTCATGGTTGGTGTTGCTGATGAACACCGAGCTGAGGCGGTCGAAGGTCAGCTTGCCGTCCGGCTTCGGATACTCGATCTTCTGGCACTCGGCCGCCGGCTTCAGGTACACATGGTCCGGCTTCACGCGGTGGATGGTCCACGGCGGGTTGCGGATGCCCAGCTTGGGCAGCAGCCATTGCTCGATGCCGGTCATCAACGTGGCGGTGGTGCGGCCCTTCTTGAACCACTGCTTGAAGTTCTTGGCCTGCAGCAGTTCCTTGTGCAGCCAGCTCTGCTCGAACGCGGCCGGGTAGGCGGCCAGCTCGTCGTGCTGGCGGCCGGCCTGCAGCGCGTCATAGGCGGCCTCGGCGGCCATCATGCCGGTCTTGATGGCGGCGTGGCTGCCCTTGATGCGCGAGGCGTTCAGGTAGCCGGCATCGCAGCCGACCAGCGCGCCGCCCGGGAACACGGTCTTGGGCAGCGACAGCAGGCCGCCGGCGGTGATGGCGCGCGCGCCGTAGGAGAGGCGCTTGCCGCCCTCGAAGTACTGGCGGATTTCCGGATGCGTCTTGAAGCGCTGGAATTCCTCGAACGGCGACAGCCACGGGTTGGTGTAGTCCAGGCCGACCACAAAGCCGACCGCGACCTTGTTGTCTTCCATGTGGTACAGGAACGAGCCGCCGTAGGTGGCGGGGTCGAGCGGCCAGCCGGCGGTGTGCACCACCAGGCCGGGCTTGTGCTTGGCCGGGTCGATCTCCCACAGCTCCTTCAGGCCGATGCCGTAGCTCTGCGGATCCTTGCCGGCATCGAGCTTGAATTTCTCGATCAGCTGCTTGCCCAGGTGGCCGCGCGCGCCTTCGGCGAAGATGGTGTATTTGGCATGCAGTTCCATGCCCAGCTGGAAGTTGTCGGTGGGCTCGCCTTCCTTGTTGATGCCCATGTTGCCGGTGGCCACGCCCTTGACCGAGCCGTCTTCGTTGAAGAGCACTTCGGCGGCGGGGAAGCCCGGGAAGATCTCAACGCCCAGCGCCTCGGCCTGCTGGCCCAGCCAGCGCACGAAGTTCGACAGGCTGATGATGTAGTTGCCTTCGTTGTGGAAGCACTCGGGCAGCAGGGCCGGAGGCGTGCCCTTGGAGCCGGACTCGTTCAGGAACAGGAACTTGTCTTCGGTGACTGCCTGGTTCAGCGGCGCGCCCAGTTCCTTCCAGTTCGGGATCAGTTCATTGAGGGCGCGCGGGTCCATGATGGCGCCCGACAGGATGTGGGCGCCGGGCTCGGAGCCCTTTTCCAGCACGCACACGTTGACGTCGGCGCCTTTCTCCTGCGCGAGTTGCTTCAGGCGGATGGCGGTGGCCAGGCCGGCGGGGCCGCCGCCGACGATGACCACATCGTATTCCATGGCTTCGCGCGGGCCGAACTGCTCCAGGAGCTGTTGCTGATCCATTGTCTCTAACCCTCTATTTCTTTGCTGCTTGCTTGCAATTGTGGGAAATGCGGTGATCGTTTTGCCGAGAACCGGGCCAGCGCGCGGACGGGAGCCGCGGGTGGGTGAGTTGGCAGCGATTTGGGGTCCAAAGACTCCCGGATCGCGCGTTTTCCCTCTTTCCCTTTGCTGGTCAAGTTCTTAGAATCTCCGGCATTGTCCGGGACTCGCCACCCACAGGCAAGGATTTTTTTGGAACGGTCGTTCTTTTTTTTGATATGCTGCCTTCTGCTCCCGAATAGGCCGGAGGAGCTCCCGCACAAGAGGTAATCATGGGTTTGTCGATCAATCTGGAAGGCAAGGTCGCGCTGGTCACCGGCGCTTCAAGCGGGCTGGGCTCGCGTTTCGCGACGGTGCTGGCCGCCGCCGGCGCCAAGGTGGTGCTGGCCTCGCGCCGCACCGAGCGGCTCAAGGAACTGCGCGCGGCGATCGAGGCCGAGGGCGGCAGCGCCCATGTGGTGCGGCTGGACGTCACCGACCCGGACAGCATCCGCGCCGCGGTGGCGCATGCGGAGACTGAGGCCGGCTCCATCGACATCCTGGTCAACAACTCCGGCGTGTCGACCACGCAGAAGCTGACCGATGTGACCGCCGATGACTTCGATTTCGTGTTCGACACTAATACCCGCGGCGCCTTTTTCGTCGCCCAGGAAGTGGCCAAGCGCATGATCGCGCGCGCCAAGGGTGCCGAGCGCAACGGCAGCCCGCTGCCACAGGCGCGGATCGTCAATGTCGCGTCGGTGGCGGGGCTGAAGGTGCTGTCGCAGATCGGCGTGTATTGCATGAGCAAGGCGGCCGTGGTGCACATGACCAAGGCCATGGCGCTGGAATGGGCGCGCCATGGCATCAATACCAATGCGATCTGCCCGGGCTATATCGATACCGAGATCAACCACCACCACTGGGACTCGGACGCGGGCCAGAAGCTGATCCAGATGCTGCCGCGCAAGCGCCTGGGCAAGCCGGAGGATCTCGACGGCCTGTTGCTGCTGCTGGCATCCGACCAGTCGCAATTCATCAACGGGGCTGTCATCACCGCCGACGACGGCATGGTCTGACCGCCTGATCGCTGACCCGGGGGCGCAAGGCCCCAGCTTCCCGGTTGCGCGCCAAAAGCGCCGTGGGATGGCCGGTTTGCACGCCCCAGGGCTTATCCGGTCCCCTTGGGTGCGCCGTAGTCAGCACACATCAATCATCAAAGAAAATTCGTGCATGGCAGGCCAGTCTTGGCATAATCCGCCATGTCTGCAGATTAAGTCTTTACATACAAATAGAAAAACGCCGCGGTGGCCGCATGGCCCGAGCGGCCCGGACCGGAGGCCGGGGAGATGGAGCAACAAGAAGAGGCACGGCGCAACGCCGTGCCGCAACACGTCGTCGATTCCGCGGTGATCCCGCAGGCGGCCGACGAAGCGCAGGACGCTGATTTCCGGGTATCGCCCCGCATCGAGGACTGGATTGGCGTGATCGTGATGGTGCTGCTGGTCGGCATCACCTTCGCCAACGTGGTGGTCCGCTATTTCACCGACGAGTCGTTTGCCTGGACCGAGGAGTTCTCGGTCTTCCTGATGATCGTGCTGGCGCTGGTCGCCGGCAGCGCCGCGGTGGCGCGCGACCGTAATATCCGCATCGAATTCTTCTTCGAACGCGGCAGCGAGGCCCGCCAGCTGCGCCTGGCGTTCCTGTCGGCGCTGGCCGTGGCGGTGATGTTCATCGCGCTGGCAGTGCTGGGCGCACGCATTACCTGGGATGAGTACTCCTTCGGCGAGACCTCGCCGGGCATCGGCGTGCCGAGCTGGTGGTACTCGATCTGGCTGCCGGTGCTGTCGGCCGGCATCGCGCTGCGCGCGCTGGGGCTGGTGCTGCGCAACGTGCGCACGCTCAAGGCGCTGCATGAAGGCAAGGCCACCACGACGGAGAAGGTGCAATGACGTTCGTCGCCATCACTTTGTTCGTGGTCTTTATCGGCCTGATGCTGCTGGGCGTGCCCATCGGCGTGTCGCTGGGCCTGGGCGGCCTGGTCGCGATCGGCCTGTCCAACCTCGACACCCAGATGTTTGGCCTGCTGGCCGTGCCGCAGAACTTCTATGCGGGGCTGGCCAAGTATCCGCTGCTGGCGATCCCGATGTTCGTGCTGGTCGGGTCGATCTTCGACCGCTCCGGCGTGGCGCAGCGGCTGGTGACCTTTGCCATCGCCATCGTTGGCCGCGGCCCGGGCATGCTGCCGCTGGTGGCGATCCTGGTGGCGATGTTCCTCGGCGGCATCTCGGGCTCCGGCCCGGCCAACGCGGCCGCGGTGGGGGGCGTGATGATCGCGGCGATGTCGCGCGCCGGTTATCCGGGCTCGTACAGCGCCGCGGTGGTGGGCGCGGCAGCCGCGACCGACATCCTGATCCCGCCGTCGGTGGCCCTGATCATCTACAGCGTGCTGGTGCCCGGTGCATCGGTGCCGGCCTTGTTCGCCGCGGGCATGATCCCCGGCATCCTGGCCGGCGTGGCGCTGATCGTTCCGGCGGTGTGGCTGGCGCGCAGGCACAGCATGGGCGCGATCGAGGCCGCGCTGGCGCGCCCGCCGTTCTGGAAGAGCCTGCGCGAGGCCGCGTGGGGGCTAGTGGCGCCGTTCCTGATCCTGGGCGGCATGCGCGCCGGCTGGTTCACGCCGACCGAAGCCGCCGTGGTGGCGGTGGTCTACGGCCTCTTCGTCGGCATGGTGGTGTACCGCAGCATCGGCATGCGCGACCTGTTCACCATCTTCCAGGAGGCGGCCGAGACCTCGGCGGTGATCCTGCTGGTGGTGGCGCTGGCCGGCATCTTCGCCTATGCGCTGTCGACGCTGGGCGTGATCGACCCGCTCGCGCACGCCATCGCCAATTCCGGGCTGGGCGAGTACGGCGTGCTGGCGCTGATCGTGCTGCTGCTGATGACGGTGGGCATGTTCCTGGATGGCATCTCGATCTTCCTGATCTTCGTGCCGCTGCTGCTGCCCATTGTCAATGCCTTCCACTGGAACCCGGTGTGGTTCGGCGTGGTGCTGACGCTGAAGGTGGCGCTGGGCCAGTTCACGCCGCCGCTGGCCGTGAACCTGATGGTGTCGTGCCGGATTGCCCGGGTGCGCATGGAAGAAACCGTGCCCTGGGTGATCTGGATGCTGCTGGCGATGTTTATCGCCATGCTGATGGTGCTGGCCTATCCGCCGCTGGCGACCTGGCTGCCTGAGTACCTCGGCTACTGATGTTCCGCATTCACCAACAAGAATTGACGCTTTCCCGAGAGGAGATGAAATGAAACGTCGTGCCCTGATGCTCGCAACGGCTGCCGCCATTGCCGCTTCCGCCTTCGCCCCCGCCGGCGCAATGGCCCAGACCTACAAGTCCGAGTACAAGATGTCGCTGGTGCTCGGCCCGGCCTTCCCGTGGGGCAAGGGCGGCGAGATCTGGGCCGACCTGGTCAAGCAGCGCACCAACGGCCGCATCAATATCAAGCTGTACCCGGGCACCTCGCTGGTGGCCGGCGACCAGACCCGCGAGTTCTCGGCGATCCGCCAGGGCGTGATCGACATGGCGGTGGGCTCGACCATCAACTGGTCGCCGCAGGTCAGGGAACTGAACCTGTTCTCGCTGCCGTTCCTGATGCCCGACTACAAGGCGCTGGACGCGCTCACGCAGGGCGAAGTCGGCAAGTCGATCTTCACCACGCTGGAAAAAGCCGGCGTGGTGCCGCTGGCCTGGGGCGAGAATGGCTTCCGCGAGGTGTCCAACTCCAAGCGCGAAATCCGCAAGCCGGAAGACCTCAAGGGCATGAAGCTGCGCGTGGTCGGTTCGCCGCTGTACATCGAGACCTTCAACGCGCTGGGCGCCAACCCGACCCAGATGAGCTGGGCCGATGCGCAGCCGGCGATGGCCTCGGGCGCGGTCGACGGGCAGGAGAACCCGCAGTCGGTGTTCGCCGCCGCCAAGCTGTACACGGTGGGCCAGAAGTTCGTCACCACCTGGGGCTACGTGGCTGACCCGCTGATCTTCGTGGTCAACAAGCAGATCTGGGAAAGCTGGACCCCGGCCGACCGCGAGATCGTGAAGCAGGCTGCCATCGACGCCGGCAAGCAGGAAATCGCGCTGGCCCGCAAGGGCCTGGCCGAGCCGGGCGCGCCGGCCTGGAAGGACATGGAGGCGCACGGCGTCAAGGTTACGCACCTGACGCCGGCCGAGCATGACGCCTTCCGCAAGGCCACCGCCAAGGTCTACGACAAGTGGAAGAAGCAGATCGGCACCGAGCTGGTGACCAAGGCCGAAGGCGCGATCGCCAAGCGCTAAGCCACGCAGAGGGCCCGCCAGACTCGGCGGGCCTGTTCTTCTGGAGGCTGTGATGAAGCACGTCTATACGGTGGTCATGCCGATCCGCTGGGGCGACATGGATGCCATGGGCCATGTCAACAACACCGTCTATTTCCAGTACCTGGAGCAGGCGCGCATCGAGTGGTTCGCGTCGCTGGGCCGTGGCGGCAAGGATACAGGCGGGCAGGGGCCGGTCATCATCAATGCGCACATGACTTTCCTGAAGCAGCTGCGCTACCCGGGCGACATCGAGTGCCGCGTCTACGCCGGCCAGCTCGGCCGCACCAGCTTCGAAACCCGCATGGAAATCCGCCGCACCGACCTGCCCGACGTGGTCTGGGCCGAGGGCGGGGCCAAGGTGGTGTGGTGCGATTACACGCAGGAGAAGTCGGTGCCGGTGCCGGCAGAGATCCGCGCGATCATCGAGGGCTGACGCCCGCCACGGGGCTCAGTGGTTGACCAGCCGCTGCACCAGGTCCACCGAGGTACTGGCCCCGTACTTCTTCATCAGCCGCGCCCGGTAGATGTCCACCGTGCGCGGGCTGATCGCCAGCAGCTTGCCGATCTGCTTGCTGGTCTTTCCCTCCACCAGCTGCGCCGCGATCTCGCGTTCGCGCGCGGTCAGCTCGGCCGTGACCTGGCGCTTCTGCGACAGGTCCTCGAAAGTCCAGATCCCGGCGCCCAGCGGTTGCGTGCGGTCCAGCGCGCGCCCGGTGACATGGCACCAGAACAATTCCCCGCCGGCGCGCTTCATGATGCGCTCGTCCGAGTACATGCCGCGCGTGCCCATGATCGGCGCAATGCGCGCGCCGGTGCGCTCGAACTCGTCGGCGGTGGGGTAGAGCACCTGGAACGACTGGCCCAGC
Organism: Cupriavidus sp. FW305-46; assembly: GCF_058787075.1. Classification (NCBI taxonomy): domain Bacteria; kingdom Pseudomonadati; phylum Pseudomonadota; class Betaproteobacteria; order Burkholderiales; family Burkholderiaceae; genus Cupriavidus; species Cupriavidus sp. FW305-46. The sequence goes on along the minus strand of NZ_JBYSZI010000014.1, from coordinate 70,881 downwards.
AGCGCTTCGCGCGTGGTGCCGAAAATGCGGCAGACCTCCTCGTTGCAGTCTTCGATCACGCGTTCGCGTGACAGCACCAGGCCCACGGGGGCGAGCTGGAAGGCGGTCTGGTAGTCGATTGCGGGCATCTGCTTATGTATTTTTACGTAATGGCGTAGCCGGCTGTGCTTGCGTATGCTGTCGGTCGGACGAGTTGCGGCGACTGTCGCCCGCCTGTTGCCGATTGTACCGTTACAATTTCCCTGCGTCGCCCGCTGCACAACCCGGTGGCGGGAAGAGCGACAGGGAACTACCGAGGAAGGAGCGAAGCATGAACAAGGTCTACGCCAGCGCCGCAGAAGCGCTTGCAGGCGTCGTCCGCGACGGCCAGACGATCGCCGTGGGCGGTTTCGGCCTGTGCGGCATCCCCGAGGCGCTGATTGCCGCGCTGCGCGACAGCGGCGCCAAGCAGCTGACCTGCATCTCCAACAACGCCGGCGTCGATGGCTTCGGCCTGGGCCTGCTGCTGGCCACGCGCCAGATCAGGAAGATGATCTCGTCCTACGTGGGCGAGAACAAGGAGTTCGAGCGCCAGTACCTGGCGGGCGAACTTGAGCTGGAATTCACGCCGCAAGGCACGCTGGCCGAGAAGCTGCGCGCCGGCGGCTCGGGCATCCCGGCCTTCTTCACCAAGACCGGTGTCGGCACCATCGTCGCCGAAGGCAAGGAAATCCGCGAATTCGACGGCCAGCAGTACGTGATGGAGCGTTCGCTGACCGCCGACGTGGCGCTGGTCAAGGCATACAAGGCTGACAGGGCCGGCAACCTGGTGTTCCGCCGCACCGCGCGCAACTTCAACCCGATGTGCGCCATGGCGGGCAAGGTCACCATCGCCGAGGTCGAGCATATCGTCGAGACCGGCGAGCTGGATCCGGATGAAATCCACCTGGCCGGCATCTTCGTGAAGCGCCTGGTGCTGAACACCACCCCCGAGAAACGCATCGAGCAGCGCACCGTGCGCGCGGCCAGCTAAGGAGACGCATCATGGCATGGACACGTGACGAAATGGCCGCGCGCGCCGCGACCGAGCTGCAGGACGGTTTCTACGTCAACCTGGGCATCGGCCTGCCGACGCTGGTGGCCAACTGGGTGCCCGAAGGCATGGAAGTGTGGCTGCAGTCCGAGAACGGACTGCTAGGCATCGGCCCGTTCCCGACCGAGGACGAAGTCGACGCCGACATGATCAACGCCGGCAAGCAGACCGTGACGACGCTGCCGGGCTCGTCGATCTTCTCGTCGGCCGACTCGTTCGCGATGATCCGCGGCGGCCACATCAACCTGGCGATCCTGGGTGCGATGCAGGTCAGCGAGAAGGGCGACCTGGCCAACTGGATGATCCCGGGCAAGATGGTCAAGGGCATGGGCGGCGCAATGGACCTGGTCGCCGGCGTCGGCCGCGTCGTGGTGCTGATGGAACACACCGCCAAGAAGAAGGACGGCACCGAGGACATCAAGATCCTGAAGGACTGCAACCTGCCGCTGACCGGCGTGGGCGTGGTCAACCGCATCATCACCGACCTGGGTGTGATCGACGTGACCGACGAAGGCCTGAAGCTGGTGGAAACGGCTCCGGGTGTCAGCCGCGAGGAAATCCAGGCCAAGACGGGCGCTCCGCTGCTGTAAGCGGGCTGAGCTCCGAAGCCTGGCAGGGCCCCTGAGGTGCGATGCGCCGCAGGGGCTTTTTTTCGGGTCGCTTCGCTTTGGAATTGCCCGGCCGGGCTACGCCAGCCGGCTGCACTCCCTAGCTCTTCCGGCGAATAGCCCGGCAACATCGCTGCGCACTAAGCTGGCTGCTCTCCGGCAAGGCGCAGACCCTGCCGCGGTCGAACCCTCACGGAAGGTGCGCCATGCCGGCTTCCCCGAACCAATCCTTGCCACTGGTCTACGCCTGCTCCGGCTGCTCCAGCGTCGCGCAACTGGCCAATGCCTGCGCGGTACGGCTCGACCGCGGCGGCCGTGCCGAAATGTCCTGCATCAGCGGCGTGGGCGGCGGCGTGCCGGCGCTGACGCGAGTGGCGCGCTCGGGGCGGCCGATCCTGGCGCTGGATGGCTGCCCGCTGGCCTGTGTCAAGGCCTGCCTGGCCAGCGTGGGCGTGGCGGCGGACCGGCACCTGGTGCTGAACCGACTCGGCGCGACCAAGCGCCAGCACGGCGCATGCACCGAGGCCGAGGAACAAGCGATCTGGGGAGAGGTAGAGGCGGCACTGGCGAGCCTGGCCGCCGCAGGCTGAAGCCCGGACGCGCCGTGGCGCGCCCGGTAGCCGCAGGTCAGCCTGCCTGCTTGTTGTAGCTGGCGAACACCGAAGCGGCGCCGTCCGCTTTTACGATCAGCACGTCGAAGGGGTCCTTGCGCGGACCCTGTTCCATGCCGGGCGAGCCGACCGGCATGCCCGGCACGGCCAGGCCGACGGCCTTGGGTTTTGCGGCCAGCAGCTTGCGGATATCCGCCGCCGGCACGTGGCCCTCGATGGCGTAGCCGCCGATATACCCGGTGTGGCAGGAGCCAAAGCGTTCCGGCATGCCGAAACGCTTGCGGTACACGCCGGTGTCCTCGACATCATGCACCGTCACGGTGAAGCCGTTGCTGCGCAGGTGCTTGACCCAATCCTCGCAGCAGCCGCACAGCGGGCTCTTGTAGACGTCGATGGCAAGCGGCTTGGCGGCTTGCGCCAGCGCGCCGGCCACCGGTGCCAGCGCCCCGGCCGAGACCGCGCCCAGCGCCAGCGCGCGCAGGAAACTGCGTCGTTGCATCGCTTGCTCCTTACTGCGCCACCCAGCCACCGTCCATGTTCCAGATCGCGCCGCGGACTTGGCGGGCCGCTTCGGACGACAGGAACACGGCCAGCGCGCCCAGCTCATCGGGCGTGACAAACTGTCCCGAGGGTTGTTTCTCCAGCACCAGCTCGCGCTTGGCCTGTTCCACCGGAATGCCCTCCTTCTGCGCGCGGGCTTCGACCTGCTTCTGCACCAGTGGCGTCAGCACCCAGCCCGGGCAGATCGCGTTGGCGGTGACGCCGGTCTGCGCGGTTTCCAACGCGGTCACCTTGGTGAAGCCGACGATGCCGTGCTTGGCCGCCACGTAGGCGGACTTCTGCGCCGAGGCCACCAGCCCGTGGGTGGAGGCGACATTGATGATGCGGCCCCAGTCCTTCTGCTTCATGCCGGGCAGCGCCAGGCGCGTGGTGTGGAAGGCCGAGGTCAGGTTGATGGCGATGATCGCGTCCCAGCGCTCGGGCGGGAAATCCTCGATCGCGGCCACGTGCTGGATGCCGGCGTTGTTGACCAGGATGTCGGTGCCGCCGAAGTCGGACTGCGCGTAGCGCATCATGTCTTCAATCTCGGCCGCCTTGCTCATGTCAGCGCCGTGGTAGCCGACCCGGATTCCCTGGCCGGCCTGCGCGATCTCTGCCTTTGCGGCGTCCGCGTCACCAAAGCCGTTGACGATGATGTTGGCGCCCTGGGCCGCCAGCGCTTTCGCGATGCCGAGCCCGATGCCGCTGGTCGAGCCAGTCACCAGTGCGGTCTTGCCGTTGAGCATGTAAGCCTCCGTCGAGAGAAAGGGATGCCACAGAAGGGATGCCACAGGGTTGGCGGAGCGCGCCGTGGCGGTGCGCGGCCGCGCATGCGGGGCGCTGACACTGTGCTGTGGCATTGTACCCGCTGCGGCGTACAATCCAGCTTTGCTCAACCTCCGGCAGCGCCGTCTTTTTGCGGTCCGCGGTCCGGTTCGTCAGGGAGTCCAGATGTCTGCCAGTCCGCGTCTCGGTTTTGTCCAGTGCATCAGTCCGGCGGGCCTGCACCGCATGGCCTACCACGAGTGGGGCGACCCCGCCAATCCGCGCGTGCTGGTGTGCGCGCATGGGCTGACGCGCACCGGCCGCGATTTCGACGCCGTCGCCAGTGCGCTGTGCGGCGATTACCGCGTGGTCTGCCCCGATGTGGCCGGGCGCGGCCGCTCGGAATGGCTGGCCGATGCCAACGGCTACGTGGTGCCGCAGTACGTGTCCGACATGGTCACGCTGATTGCGCGGCTCAATGTGGAGAAGGTGGACTGGTTCGGCACCTCGATGGGCGGGCTGATCGGCATGGGCCTGGCGGGGCTGCCGAAATCGCCGGTGCGCAAGCTGCTGCTCAACGACGTGGGCCCGAAGCTGGCGCCGTCGGCGGTGGAACGGATCGGCGCCTACCTGGGGCTGCCGGTGCGCTTCAAGTCCTTCGAGGAAGGCCTGGCCTACCTGCAGACCATCGGCGCATCGTTCGGCCGCCATACGCCCGAGCAGTGGCGCGAGCTCAACGCCGCCATCCTGAAGCCGGTGCAGGGCACCGACGGCCTGGAATGGGGCTTGCATTACGACCCGCAACTGGCGGTGCCGTTCCGCAAGTCCACGCCCGAGGCCATTGCCGCCGGCGAGGCCGCGCTCTGGCGCAGCTTCGAGGCCATCGAAGGCCCGGTGCTGGTGGTGCGCGGTGCGCAGTCGGACCTGCTGCTGCGCGAGACCGTGGCCGAAATGGTGGCACGCGGCAAGCATGTGAGCTCGGTGGAAGTGCCCGACGTGGGCCATGCCCCGACCTTTGTCGATCCGGCGCAGATTGCGATCGCCCGGCAGTTCTTTACCGGGGCCTGATTGCATCGCATGCCGGCCTTGTTTTTATCAGTCAACGCATTGTCATGAGTAACCTTGAACTGAAGCGCGCCCACGTGGGCAAGCGGTTGTCCGAATACGCGGTCTATAACGGCGTGGTGTATCTCGCCGGTCAGGTGCCCGAGGTCGATCCCAAGGCCGATATCCGCGGCCAGACGCGCGAGGTCCTCGGCCATATCGACCGGCTGCTGGCCGAGGCCGGCAGCGACAAGACCCGCATCCTGTCGTGCCAGATCTTCCTGACCAATGTCGACCAGATCGGCGAGATGAACGAAGTCTGGGACGCCTGGGTGCCGCAAGGCAACACGCCCCCGCGCGCCACCGTCGAAGCCCGCCTGGCCAATCCCGATTACCTGATCGAAGTGGTGGTGACCGCTGCGCTCAACTGATGCAGGCGTTGTGACATGGTGACGTCCACCGACCTGACCGGTCGGGTCGCGGGCATTCCGGATGCCGAACTGGTCGAGCGCGCACTGGCCTACGTGCGCGAGCATGGTGCCGAGGTCGCGCTGCCCACCGGCGAGACCGTGCAGTCGCACGCGCAGGGCATGCTGCGCATTCTCGACGGCCTGCGCGTCGACGACGCCGCGCGCGCCGCCGCCTGCCTGTTCGGGCTGGTGGCCTTCGTGCCCGGCACCGAGGCCGAGATCGCGCCGCGCTTTGGCGACGAGGTGGCACGGCTGGTCGACGGTGTGCGGCAGCTGCTGCGCATCGGCGCCATTGCCGGCAGCCGCCCCGATGCCGAGCCCTCGAAGAACGAAGCGCAGGCGCGCCACGAGCAGGTCGAGGCGCTGCGCAAGATGCTGCTGGCGTTTGCGCAGGATATCCGCGTGGTGCTGGTGCGCCTGGCCTCGCGGCTGCAGACCCTGCGCTGGCTGGCCGAGACCAAGCAGGCGCCGCTGCCCGGCGTGGCGCGCGAAACGCTGGACATCTACGCGCCGCTGGCGAACCGCCTCGGCATCTGGCAGATGAAGTGGGAGCTGGAGGACCTGGCGTTCCGCTTCGAGCAGCCCGATACCTACAAGCGCATCGCCAAACTGCTGGACGAGAAGCGCATCGAGCGCGAAGGCTATATCGGCAGCGCCATCGAACGGCTGCAGTCCGAGCTGGCGACCGCCGGCATCCGTGCCGAGGTCAGCGGGCGGCCCAAGCATATCTACAGCATCTGGAAGAAGATGCGCGGCAAGGAGCTGGATTTTGCCGACCTGTACGATGTGCGCGCCTTCCGCGTGATCGTCGACGATATCAAGGACTGCTACACGGTGCTCGGTATCGTCCACCATATCTGGCAGCCGATCCCGCGCGAGTTCGACGACTACATCTCGCGGCCCAAGGCCAACGGCTACAAGTCGCTGCATACGGTGGTGATCGGCGATGACGGGCGCGCCTTCGAGGTGCAGATCCGCACCCACGAGATGCACCACTTCGCGGAATACGGCGTGGCCGCGCACTGGCGCTACAAGGAAGCGGGCAGCCGCGGCTATGCCGGGCAGTTCTCCGCCAGCGAGCGCTATGACGAGAAGATTGCCTGGCTGCGCCAGCTGCTGGCGTGGAAGGACGATGCCGACCACAGCGTGGCGCACGACGAATCATGGGAGCAGATCAAGCACGCCGCGATCGACGACCACATCTACGTGCTGACGCCGCAGGCGCGCGTGGTGGCGCTGCCGCAGGGCGCCACCGCGGTGGACTTTGCCTACTACCTGCACAGCGACCTCGGCCACCGCTGCCGCGGCGCGCGCGTGGACGGCACCATGGTGCCGCTGAACACGCCGCTGAAGAACGGCCAGACCGTGGAGATCATCGCGGTCAAGCAGGGCGGCCCGTCACGCGACTGGCTCAACGCGGACCTGGGCTACCTGGCCAGCAGCCGCGCGCGGGCCAAGGTGCGGGCCTGGTTCAATGCGCTCGATTCGCAGGAGACCATCGCCCAGGGCCGCGTGCTGATCGACAAGACCCTGCAGCGCGAAGGCAAGACCGCGGTCAAGCTGGAAGACCTGGCCACGCGGCTGGGCTTCAAGACGCCGGAGGACCTGTTTGCGGCAGTGGCCAAGGACGAGTTCAGCCTGCGCCACGTGGAGCACGCGCTGCGACACCCGGAGGGCGAGGTCCAGGTGCCGCTGAGCGAGGAAGACGCTGTCACCAAGAAGAGCCGCGCGACCAGCGTGGCGCGCGGCGCCAAGAGCGGCGTGCTGGTGGTGGGCGTGGATTCGCTGATGACGCAGATGTCGCGCTGCTGCAAGCCGGCGCCGCCGGACGACATCGTCGGCTTTGTCACGCGCGGGCGCGGGGTGTCGATCCATCGGCGCAGCTGCCACACCTTCCAGCAACTGGCCGGGCGCGCGCCGGAGCGGGTGATCCAGACCGAGTGGGGCCAGAAGAGCCACGCCGCGGTCTACCCGGTCGACATCCATGTCGAGGCGATCGATCGCCAGGGGCTGCTGCGCGATATCTCCGAAGTGCTGTCGCGCGAGAAGATCAACGTCACCGGCGTCAAGACGCTCTCCAGCAAGGGCGTTGCGCGCATGCAGTTCACTGCCGAAGTGTCCGAGGCCACGCAGCTGCAGCGCGCGCTGCAGTTGATCGAAGACGTGCAGGGGGTGTTGCAGGCGAAAAGAAAGTGATGCTATACTTGCGGCTTCGCTAGGCTCGTAGCTCAGCTGGTTAGAGCACCACCTTGACATGGTGGGGGTCGTTGGTTCGAGTCCAATCGAGCCTACCAACGAATTGCAGTAAAGCAGTAAAAAGAAGTGCGGCAAGTCCGATTCAACCCCATACGGAACGGAAGGGCATCATGGTTATGACACCGCGAACTACTACCGCTGGCAAGCGACAGTAGTCGAGGTGCGCCTTCGACCCGGTTGGATCGGGTTTGACAAAGAGAAACGCGGCCTTGGCCGCGTTTTTTTTCGTCTGTCGCCTGCCAGCGCCCTGATAAGCTGCCGCGTTTCCGGTGCCGCAGGGCAGGGCAGCAAAGAATAAATCGCCGGTCCCGCAGACATTCAGGGCCGGTGCCACAAGATGCAGTTTGATCCGCTCGGGCGAAGCGCAAGACGCCGCCGGCGGAATCCTGGAGAGTCGAAATGATCGCAATCACGCTGCCGGATGGGTCCCGCCGCGAGTTTCCCGGCCCGGTGACGGTTGCCGAAGTCGCGCAGAGCATTGGCGCCGGCCTGGCCAAGGCCGCGCTGGCCGGCAAGGTGGACGGCCAGCTGGTCGACACGAGTTACAAGATTGATCGCGATGCGGGGCTGGCCATCGTCACGGACAAGGACGCCGATGGCGTCGATGTGATTCGCCACTCCACGGCGCACTTGCTGGCCTATGCCGTCAAGGAGCTCTATCCGGAAGCGCAGGTGACGATCGGCCCGGTGATCGAAAACGGCTTTTACTACGACTTTGCCTACAAGCGTCCCTTCACGCCCGAAGACCTGGCCGCCATCGAGAAGAAGATGACGGAACTCGCCCGCAAGGACGAGAAGGTCGTGCGCGAAGTATGGAACCGCGACGAAGCGGTGGCGCTGTTCGAGTCGATGGGCGAAAAGTACAAGGCCGAGATCATCGCCTCGATCCCCGCCGACCAGGAAATCGGCCTGTACCGCGAAGGCAGCTTCGTCGACCTGTGCCGTGGCCCGCACGTGCCGTCCACGGGCAAGCTGAAGGTCTTCAAGCTGATGAAGGTGGCCGGCGCCTACTGGCGCGGCGACGCCAACAACGAGATGCTCCAGCGCATCTACGGCACGGCCTGGGCCAGGAAGGAAGACCAGGAAGCCTACCTGCACATGCTGGAAGAGGCCGAGAAGCGCGACCACCGCAAGCTGGGCAAGACGCTCGACCTGTTCCACCTGCAGGAAGAGGCGCCCGGCATGGTGTTCTGGCACCCGAAGGGCTGGCAGGTGTGGCAGGCCGTCGAGCAGTACATGCGCGGCCGCCTGACGGACGCCGGCTACGATGAGGTCCGCACGCCGCAGGTGATGGATCGTTCGCTTTGGGAAAAGTCCGGCCACTGGCAGAACTACAAGGAGAACATGTTCGTCACGGAGTCGGAGAAGCGCGATTACGCGATCAAGCCGATGAACTGCCCGGGCCATGTGCAGATCTTCAACCACGGCCTGCGTTCGTACCGCGACCTGCCGCTGCGCCTGGCCGAATTCGGCGCCTGCCATCGCAACGAGCCGTCGGGCGCGCTGCACGGGCTGATGCGCGTGCGCGGCTTTGTGCAGGATGATGCGCACATCTTCTGCACGGAAGAGCAGATCGTGGCGGAGGCCAAGGCCTTCAACGAACTGGCGTTCTCGGTCTACGACGACTTCGGCTTCAAGGATGTGAAGGTCAAGCTGTCGCTGCGCCCGGACCAGCGTGCCGGCTCGGACGAGATCTGGGATCACGCCGAAGAGGGCCTGCGCCTGGCGCTGCGCGCCTGCGGCGTGGATTGGGAAGAGCTGCCGGGCGAGGGCGCGTTCTACGGCCCCAAGGTCGAGTACCACATCAAGGATGCGATCGGCCGCTCGTGGCAGTGCGGCACGCTGCAGCTTGACCTGGTGCTGCCGGAGCGCCTGGATGCCGAATACGTCTCCGAGGACAACTCGCGCAAGCGCCCGGTGATGCTGCACCGGGCCATCCTGGGTTCGTTCGAGCGTTTCCTGGGCATCCTGCTGGAAAACCACGCCGGTGCGCTGCCGGCCTGGCTGGCCCCGGAGCAGGTGGTGGTCATGAATATTGCGGATTCGCAGGCGGAATACGCCGAAAGCGTCGTGCAATTGCTGCAAAAACAAGGGTTTAGGGCCAAGGCTGATTTGCGTAATGAGAAAATTACGTATAAAATCCGCGAGCATTCGCTTCAAAAGGTTCCCTACCTGCTGGTAGTGGGCGACAAGGAGCGGGATGCCAGTCAAGTGGCCGTGCGTGCCCGTGGCAACGTGGATCTGGGTGTGATGCCCGTCTCCGCGTTTGTTGAGCGTCTGCAAAACGACGTCGCCAGCAAAGCCTGATGGGTGGTGAGCACGGCTTGTTTTTTTGTCTTCTTGAGGTAACGCAACATCGCTACGGACAAAGGTCATCGCATCAACCGGGAAATCAGCGCGCCTGAGCTGCGCCTGGTAGGGGTTGATAACGAACAGCTCGGCATCGTCAAGTTCATGGACGCGCTCCGGCTGGCTGAAGATAAGGACTTGGACCTGGTCGAGATCGCGCCGAACGCGGTTCCGCCCGTCGCCCGGATCATGGATTACGGGAAGTTCAAGTACGAGGAAGCCAAGCGCGCCCACGAGGCGAAGCTGAAGCAGAAAATCATCCAGGTCAAGGAAGTCAAGTTCCGGCCGGGTACGGATGATGGCGACTACAACGTCAAGCTGCGCAACCTGAAGCGCTTCCTGGAAGACGGCGACAAGACCAAGATCACGCTGCGGTTCCGTGGTCGCGAGATGGCGCACCAGGAAATCGGCGCGCGCATGCTCGAACGCCTGAAGGCGGACCTGGAAGAAATCGGCCAGGTCGAGCAGATGCCGAAGATGGAAGGGCGCCAGATGGTGATGGTGCTCGCCCCCAAGAAGAAGAAGTAATTCCTGCGCGGTGCAGCGGCCGGGATGCCAGGCATCCCGGCGTTGCTTCGCGCGGAAGTCGCGCGTGGTCCGCAAGGGCCGCTGTGCAACAACAAGTGGATGCGGGTCTTGCAAGCGTCGGCGTGAGCCGTCCACCTGCATGCATGTCATATGAGCTGGAGTTTTTCATGCCGAAGATGAAGACGAAGAAAAGCGCCTCCAAGCGCTTTACTGCCCGTCCGAACGGTTCGTTCAAGCGTGGCCAGGCCTTCAAGCGTCACATCCTGACCAAGAAGACCACCAAGAACAAGCGTCAACTGCGCGGTACTCAGGACGTCCATGAGACGAACCTGAAGTCGGTGCGCGCGATGATGCCTTACGCATAACCCCTGACGAAAACGAAAGGAGAATTACATGCCTCGAGTAAAGCGTGGGGTCACTGCACGGGCCCGTCACAAGAAAGTCATCGATGCTGCCAAGGGTTACCGCGGCCGTCGCAATAATGTCTACCGCATCGCCAAGCAGGCGGTCATGCGTGCTGGCCAGTACGCGTACCGCGATCGCCGCAACAAGAAGCGCGTGTTCCGCGCTCTGTGGATTGCGCGTATCAATGCCGCGACGCGTGAGCATGGCATGACCTACAGCGTGTTCATGAACGGTCTGAAGAAGGCCTCGATTGAACTGGACCGCAAGGTGCTGTCGGACATGGCTATTCACGACAAGCCTGCCTTTGCCGCCATCGTCAACCAGGTGAAAGCCACCGTTGCCTGATGCCGGCTGCGGCAGCGCGTAAGCGCTGCCGGGCAAGCACCGACCGCAAGGTCGACCGCCGACCGCAAGGTCCGCTGAAACGGGGCTCCTCACCGAGCCCCGTTTTTATTTCGAATGCCGTTTCAGTTGCCGCTATCCGGTTGCCGAGACCGCATTCGAAACGAACACCGCACGTAGTGCCAACCCACGTCGGACCGGTGCGTACCGGCCCGACGCCAAAAATCCCACGACCGCCGCCATGTCTCAGGATCTGGATCAAATTGTCGCCGATGCCCAGGCCGCCTTCGCCGCTGCCAACGACAACGCCACGCTGGAAAACGAAAAGGCCCGCTTCCTGGGCAAGACCGGCGCGCTGACCGAACTGCTCAAGGGCCTCGGCAAGCTCGACCCGGAAACCCGCAAGACGGAAGGCGCCCGCATCAACCAGATCAAGCAGCAGGTTGAAGCTGCCCTGCAGGCACGCCGCCAGGCGCTGGCCGATGCGCTGATGAACGCGCGCCTGGCCGCCGAGGCCATCGACGTCACGCTGCCTGGCCGTGCGGTCAGCCGCGGCAGCCTGCACCCGGTGATGCGCACGTGGGAGCGCGTCGAGCAGATCTTCGGCTCGATCGGTTTCGATGTGGCCGACGGCCCCGAGATCGAGACCGACTGGATGAACTTCACCGCGCTGAACAATCCGGACAACCATCCGGCGCGTTCGATGCAGGACACGTTCTACGTGGATGGCCGCGACAGCGAAGACAAGCTGTTGCTGCTGCGCACGCATACCAGCCCGATGCAGGTCCGCTACGCCAAGATGCATGTCGAGAAGTACGCCGGCAAGGCGATGCCGCCGATCAAGGTGATCTGCCCGGGCCGCACCTACCGTGTCGACAGCGACGCCACGCACTCGCCGATGTTCAACCAGGTCGAAGGCCTGTGGATCGGCGAGGACGTCAGCTTTGCCGACCTGAAGGGGGTGTACACCGACTTCCTGCGCAAGTTCTTCGAGCGCGATGACATCCAGGTGCGCTTCCGCCCGTCGTACTTCCCGTTCACCGAGCCGTCGGCAGAGATCGACATGGCCTTCGGCAACGGCAAGTGGCTGGAGATCTCCGGTTCGGGCCAGGTGCATCCGAACGTGCTGCGCAACATGGGCCTCGATCCCGAGCGCTATATCGGTTTCGCGTTCGGCTCCGGCCTGGAGCGCCTGACCATGCTGCGCTATGGCATCAACGACCTGCGCCTGTTCTTCGAGGGTGACGTGCGCTTCCTGCGCCAGTTCGCCTGACGCGCCGCCGTCCCCTCGTCAACGACCACACAGAATACTTACCGGATCAGAAGCGCCATGCAATTCTCGGAATCCTGGCTTCGCACCTTCGCCAACCCTGAAAAGATCTCCACCGACGCGCTGTCGCACACGCTGACCATGGCCGGCCTGGAAGTGGAAGAGGTCGGCTCGGTCGCGCCGCCGTTCGACAAGGTGGTGGTCGCGCGCGTGCTGTCGACCGAGCGCCATCCCAACGCCGACCGCCTCAACGTGTGCCAGGTCGATGCCGGCACCGGCGAGACCCTGCAGATCGTCTGCGGCGCGCCCAACGTCAAGCCCGGCATCCTGGTGCCGTGCGCACTGGTCGGCGCCGTGTTGCCGCCGTCCGAGGATGGCGGCAAGCCGTTCGAGATCAAGATCGGCAAGCTGCGCGGCGTGGACAGCTACGGCATGCTGTGCTCGGCGCGCGAACTCAAGCTGTCGGAGGACCACGGTGGCCTGATGGTGCTGCCGGAAGACGCGCCGGTCGGCCAGGACATCCGCCAGTACCTCGACCTGGACGACCAGGTCTTTGTCATCAAGCTGACGCCGAACAAGGCTGACTGCCTGTCGATCCACGGCGTGGCGCGCGAAGTGTCGGCGCTGACCGGCGCTGCGCTGAACCTGCCGGAGATGACGCCGGTGGCGGTGACGATCCAGGACAAGCTGCCGGCCAAGGTGTCGGCGCCGGACCTGTGCGGCCGCTTCTCCGGCCGCGTGATCCGCGGCGTGAATGCGCGCGCGGCCACGCCGGCATGGATGGTGCAGCGCCTGGAGCGCTCGGGCCAGCGCAGTGTTTCCGCGCTGGTCGATATCTCGAACTACGTGATGCTGGAACTGGGCCGTCCGTCGCACGTGTTCGACCTGAGCAAGATCCACGGCGGCCTGGACGTGCGCTGGGGCCGCAAGGGCGAGCAGATCAAGCTGCTCAACGGCAATACCATCGAGGTCGACGAGCAGGTCGGCGTGATCGCCGATGACAAGGAGATCGAAAGCCTGGCCGGCATCATGGGCGGCGACAGCACCGCCGTGACGCTGGACACCACGGACATCTATCTCGAGGCCGCATTCTGGTGGCCCGCTGCGATCCAGGGCCGTGGCCGCCGCTATAACTTCTCGACCGATGCCGGACACCGCTTCGAGCGCGGTGTGGACTACGCTACCACGGTCGAGCATATCGAGCGCATCACCGCGCTGATCCTCGAGATCTGCGGCGGACAGGCCGGCCCGGTGGACGACCACGTGGTCAACCTGCCGCAGCGCAAGCCGGTCAGCCTGCGCGTGGCGCGCGCCGAGCGCGTGCTGGGCATCGAGCTGTCGCCTGCGGCCATCGCCGATGTATTCCAGCGCCTGCAGCTGCCGTTCACGCGCACCCAGGGCGCCGAGGGCGAGGTGTTTGAAGTCACGCCGCCGAGCTACCGCTTCGATATCGAGATCGAGGAAGACCTGATCGAGGAAGTGGCCCGCATCTATGGTTTCGAGCGCATCCCGGCCCGTCCGCCGATCGCCGAAAGCGAGATGCGCCCGACCAACGAGGCCCGCCGCTCCAGCCACGTGGTGCGCCATGCCGTGGCCGCGCGCGACTACCAGGAAGTCATCAACTTCGCCTTCGTCGAAGAGAAGTGGGAGCGCGACTTCGCCGCCAACGACAACCCGATCCGCCTGCTGAACCCGATCGCCAGCCAGCTGGCGGTGATGCGCTCGACGCTGATCGGCGGCCTGGTCGACAAGGTGCGCTACAACCTGAACCGCAAGGCTGCGCGCGTGCGCCTGTTCGAGGTGGGCCGCGTGTTCCATCGCGACGCCAGCGTGAAGGATGGCGGCCTGACGGTGGCCGGCTACGATCAGCCGATGATGGTCGCGGGCATTGCCTATGGCCCGGCGTTCGAAGAGCAGTGGGGCATCCCCGCGCGCAACGTCGACTTCTTCGACATCAAGGGCGATGTCGAGGCACTGTTCCATCCGCGCGTGCCGCGCTTCGAGCCGGTGTCGCACCCGGCGCTGCACCCGGGCCGCGCCGCGCGCGTGCTGCTCGACGGCAAGGCGGTGGGCGTGGTCGGCGAGCTGCATCCGCGCTGGCTGCAGGAATACGAGCTGACGCACGCCCCGGTCGTGTTCGAGCTGGCGCTTGACGCGCTGCGCGACACCGGCCTGCCGGTGTACACCGAGATCTCCAAGTTCCCGGCCGCCGTGCGCGACCTGGCCATGGTCGTGAAGCAATCGGTGCGCGTGCAGGACCTGCTCGACGCCATGCGCGCGGCACTGGAAAAGCAGGGCTACGGCCGCTACTGCCAGAGCCTGGTGCTGTTCGACGAGTTCCGTCCCAAGGGCGCTTCCGCTGCCATTGGCGCGGACGAGAAAAGCCTTGCGTTCCGGGTGACCTTGCAAGATACTGGGTCGACCCTCCAGGACGAAACCGTCGACAGCGCAGTGCGCTGCATGGTCGACGCGCTGACAGAGGCCTTCCAGGCCCGGCTGCGCGGCTGAGCCATCGCCAGTACGCAACAAGTACGCGACGGACACACGATAAACAAGGGCGCCCGGGCTTGCCCCGGGCGGATCGCCAGACACACACTTGAGCGATCGACATGAATGATCGAGACGCGAATTCCATGACCGCTGCAGCACTGGGTGAGATGAGCGACCGGCAGGCTTCCTCCCTTGACGACGCGATGCCGGATGCGCGCGCGACCGAAGTTCCCACGCTGACCAAGGCCGAACTCGCCGAGATGCTGTTCGACCAGGTGGGCCTGAACAAGCGCGAATCGAAGGATATGGTCGAGGCCTTCTTCGACGTCATCCGCGAAGCGCTGGAGCAGGGCGACAGCGTCAAGCTGTCCGGCTTCGGCAATTTCCAGTTGCGCGACAAGCCGCAGCGGCCCGGCCGCAATCCCAAGACCGGCGAAGTCATTCCAATCACCGCTCGCCGCGTGGTCACGTTCCACGCCAGCCAGAAACTCAAGGGCCTGGTGGAAGAACGCGCGGGCATCGTCGGCTGACGCGTCACCCGAACGGCGGATTGCTTCCCGAAGCCGGCATCGGTATGCTTCTGGGCGCGCACCTGGTGTGCGCCAACCGCATGGCCGGCATGGCCTGACGCTCGTCTACACACCACATGTCGGACAAATCCAGCGATCGCATCGCGTTGCCGCCGATTCCGGCCAAGCGCTACTTCACCATCGGTGAGGTGAGCGAGCTTTGCGCCGTCAAGCCGCACGTCCTGCGCTATTGGGAACAGGAGTTCACGCAACTCAAGCCCGTCAAGCGCCGCGGCAACCGCCGCTACTACCAGCACCATGAAGTCCTGCTGATCCGCCGCATCCGCGAACTGCTCTACGAACAGGGCTTCACCATCAACGGCGCGCGCAATCGCCTCGATGAAGGCCGTCATCACAGTGGGGCAGCGGCAGCGCCTGAGGCCGCAGAGGCTGGCGAAGAAAATGCGGCGGCATTGTCGGTCGACATCGGCGGCCTGCGCAATGAACTGGTCGAAGTGCAGCACCTGCTCGCGCAACTGCGGGAGATCGCGAAGCACGGATAATTTCGACGTCGGGAGCTAGTCATACGGGAAATGCTTCTGTTATAATCTTTTGCTTCGGGGCGTAGCGCAGCCTGGTAGCGTACCTGCATGGGGTGCAGGTGGTCGGAGGTTCAAATCCTCTCGCCCCGACCAGACAGAACCCGCTTGGTGAATAGCCAGGCGGGTTTTTTATTTTCTGCGTGGAAATGGCCGGCCAGTGCGGTAACGCTTTGATACAGCCGTCGCCGATGCCCGTTGCTATGCTCTGCCATCCTCCCGACCGATTCCCCACTTATGTTCCGAAAGCTCTGTGTGGCTACCCTTGCGCTCCTCTGGCTGACGGCCGCGGCTGCCGCACGCGCCGATGACCGCGGCTACCCGAGCGCATATCGTGGCGGTGAGTACCAAGAGAAATTCCGTAGCGGCCCTTGTGAAATCGAACGCGAACAGAAGCGCGATGGCGAATACAAGGAAGAGCGCAAATGCAAGGGCGGCCCGCGTGGCTATGAGCGGAAGCAGAAGTACCGCGACGGCCCTTGCCTGATCGAGCGCGAATGGAAGGACGACGGTGAATACGAAGAGAAGGTCGAATGCAAGCGTGGATAAGTGCATGACCTTTCGGCCCGCCATGCGCGGCGCTGGCTGTTACTGCGAAAAGCAGGCCCGCTTTCTACCTAACCTGTTGCAACGATAGCGATCGCTGCTGTCGTTCTTACTTTTCCTGTGGAGCTTGCGCCATATATGCGCAACGCACGCAAGCACTCGGACGCCCGGGAAGGGCAGGTCGCCGATTGCATCAGCGAGCTTGGTTGGACGCGGCCGGTGCTGGCTGACTCCGGGTAGCCCGCCAAGCTGCCCTATTGGACCGCATCCAATACTCAGGCATGGTGTGGCTCTGACATAGGCCAAAGGTCTTCTCGCTGGACCAGGGAATCGGCTTCGCTGTCGGTGAGACTGTCACTCACAAAGAACTCGCGGCGTTCGACGTTGTTTCCAATGGCACGTTCGAGGGTTACCCGACGATACGTTGCCTGATGCGCAGGGTCGTTCGCGAAGGCTGTTACCGGGCGATAGGTGAGAACGGATGACAAGGTGTTGGGGTTGTCACGGACCGTGGTTCCATGCAGTGGGCCCCCAACGTAGGTAATGTCCATGGCCTGTTGAAGCGCAACGTTCAGCGTTGCGTTCATCAGCGTCTGCCAACCTTCCCCGCTGGCGCGGAATGCATCCAGTATGTCCGCGTCATAGCGAATGCTCACCAGTTCCTTGGTGCTGGCGAGCCTGGGTCGACCGCGGCCGCGCTTGCCGAGCGGCTTCATGGCCTGCATCTCTTTCGCCGAGACCTCGTACGTGTCCGGATCCGCAGCGATGCCGCGGTTGATGGCCGCGTCCTCTTCGTCGGTCGGCACGACGATCTTAGGCTTGGTCGACATAGTTCCTTGCCTCGCGTTTGTTGGCCTTGCGCAGGCTGATGATATGCATTGCATTCCCGCGCTGGGTGAACACCACGCAATAGATGCGCTCATCAATGACGCCGAGTGATGTCCATGCAGAATAATTGTAGCTGCAAATAATGGGTGGGCCCAAGATTATCTGTGCTGCAGGATATGAATCCGCATCCTGAGTGCCTGTTGGGCTATACGCGCTGCTCGACCGTTGCCAGAAAAGGCGGCGAGATACCCGGGTTCTCCCGTCATGGCGCGCCGGTACCCTGGCTTAGACTGGTCCCGCTGTACTCACCAGCCCGCCCGCACCCCGCCGCCGCGGGCTGTTTTTTGGGTGGAGGCTAGCGCGCCAGCCTGCGCAACAGCGCGTCATGTCCGCTTGCCAGGCCGGCAAGCGCCGTTGCGTCGGCCAGTTCGAATTCGCTGAACTGGAAGGCTGGTGCCACGGTGCAGCCGACCAGGGCGAAGTCCATGCCATCGGCCATATCCACGCGTTCGGCGGCAAACCATTGGCCGGCGGGCACCATTGCCTGGAAGGCCGCGCCGGGATGCCGCAGCGGGTCGCCCAGGCGCTGCGTGACGATGGTGCCGTCCACGATCCGGTGCACGTCCACGGGGGAGCCTGCGTGGTAGTGCCAGAGTTCGTCGGACCGGATGCGATGCCACGCGGAATAGTCGTTGCCGCACAGCATGTAGTGGATCGCGGTGCAGGCTGCGCGTGTGCGATCGTCCTGGCAGACGACCTGCTCTTCGCCGCGATAGGTCTCGCGGTAGTAGCCGCCTTCCGGATGCGGCTGCAGGTCGAGCGAGCGGATCAGTTGGCTGGCGGTCGGGCTGAGGTCTGGCATGTGGGCAAGCGGCGTGGCGCATCGGCGATGCGGAAGCCGTAGCTTAAAGCAGTGCGAAGCGTGCCTGGCCGGGGCCGACGAGGGTGGGGCGGCTGACCGGGTAGCGGTGACGGGTGCCCTGGGCGTCGAAGGACAGGAAATCCGGCGTCCAGCGCAGGGCCTGCAACTGGAGTGGCTCGATGCCGTCGACGAGGATGGCGCCGGCGTCCACGCAGACACTGCCGCAAGGCAGGCGCAGGGATTCGCTGTCGTCGCCGAAGTAGTAGGCCTCGAGCAGGATGGAATCGGACTGGTACAAGGGCATGGGCAGTATCCGAATACTGTATGGATGTACAGTATAGCTCTGGCCAGCGCTTCGGTCATCCCCGACGATTCTCATTTTCGTGCGCCGCCACACCCTGCGGCGCTGTGCCATTGCCGCGTGGAAGTTGGTGGCAAGCGGTGTCGGCCTGTATTGGTATAACCTGAAAGCGATGCCGGTCGCACAGCATGGTCGTGCCAGGACCGGCAGGGTCGCTGCGGGGGATGCCATGGCGAGGTGCGGGAGCAGGGCTTGCTGGTTTGGTTTGGGCGTGGTGCTGGGCGCGGCGGTGGGCGGTGCCTGCGCCATGCTGGTGCGCACGGCCGCGGAGCGGCGGGTGCTGCGCCAGCCCGATGTGCCGCTGGTGCCGTCCGATCCCACCGCGGATCAGGCGCTGACCGATACTGCCACTGACGTGGTGGAGTACGGCGGCTTCGTGATCCACGTGTATTGCCACGCGCTGGGCATGGGGCGATTCAAGGCCCTGTGCGATATCTGGGAGTCGGGCGCCGTGGTGCTGGAGGGCGGCGCGCCGCCGGCCACGCACGCCACGCCCGAAGATGCGCGCGCCGCGGCGATTTCGTGGGCGCGGCAATGGGTGCAGCACAATGGCTGAGGGCGCCGGCGCGCAATCATCGCCATGACAGGAGATGCCGATGCACGCCTGTGACCTGTGTCATCAGCTGGTGGGCGAACCGTCCAGCGTGCCGCCACACGAGCACCTGGCTGCCTCGGGCATTGCGGCCATGAGCAACCGGTGCAAGGTCGACAGCCGCTGGCGCTGCACCGGCTGCGGCGCCTGGATGTACCAGAGCACGGCATTGGGTGAGCCGCCGAATATGTGGCGAATGGGCGCGCGCCCGGTCGACTGGCCTGATAATCACGGCTGAGCAGGCATGGCCGCGCCGCCACCGGGCAGTGCGGCCATGCCCCGTATCGCGCCCGGCTCAGGCTCTCGGGCGTCTGTTTCAAGGAGATTTCATGTTTGTTTGTGGGAACCAGGCTTGCGGTGCGCGCTGGGAGCCGAATGAGGTGCAGATCCGCAATGAAGGGCAGGGTCCCGTGTTCCGTTGCCCGCAGTGCGGCGCACGCAATCACGTCCAGGCACGCACCGCGCGCGACGGCAGCACGGTCTACCGCCAGGTGGCGGCGAAGCCGGTACCGCGCTAGCCCGGATCGGCGGACGGCAAGCCATGTCACCCCACGCATGTGGGGTCAAATCCACATGGTTGCCGCCTTAAGCTTGCTCAGGCGGGACCGTTATACACAATCATGGACTTTGCCGACCTTCCTCAAGACTCTGCCTCCAATGCTGAACGCATGGGCTGGGCGAACGCTTCGCCGGAAGTGATCGCCAAGGTATTGAATTCAGCACTGGCAGCGCAGGACCTCTCAGGGTTTGCCGCGCTGCTGTCGGATATCGCGCGTGACCGCGGCCTCAAGGGCGAGCGTGCCGCGCACCAGTCGATCTACGACATGCCGTACGCCAGCCTGCTGCCCAGGCAGAAACACCTGCTTTCCGATGCCTTCGACCTGCTGGTCCTGCTCGGGCTGGAACTGCGCCCGCGTGGCGCCGGCGCCGGCATCGGTGACGATGCGGACCTCGACACGGACGCGGAAGCAGACGAATAAGCGCGGGCTGGCCAGCGCTATGCGCGTTCCAGCATGCCGATCTCGCGCACCGCGACCGACAGCATCGACAGCCCCGCAGCCCCCGAGGCGCGCTGGTCGGCCAGCATGCGCGTAAAGCGTTCCAGCGCGCCATGACGGCTGGAGCGCCAGGCATCGATCATGGCTTCGGGCGTATCCAGTTCACCCGCCTGTGACAGCACGCTGACGGTCAGTGCGCGCTTGAGCCGCCCCAGGTCTTCCAGCGTGGTGGTGCGTGCCAGCAGGTCCCAGTGCGTGTCCGATGGCAGCGCCAGCGCGCGCTCGCGCAGCCAGCTGAAGCTCAGGTGGCTGTCCAGCGCGAAATAAACCCCCGCCACCAGGTCCAGGCTGCGTTCGCATGCGGTGGCCACTTCGGCGATATCGAGCGCGGCGGCGGAGATCTCGCTGCCGGCCACGCGCACAGCCAGCGCTTCGTCGACCCCTGCATCCGTCAAGGCCCGGGTGCGCTCTGACAGTGCCGTCGCATCGGCCGGCGGCAGCAGCCGCGGCAGTTGCGGGGCCAGCCATTGCGCGGCCTGGGCAAAGCGCGCCAGGTCCTCGGCGGCCTTGCTGCCGCTGCGCAGATAGCGGATGAACCACAGGCACGCGCGCTCCAGCAGCAGCGCCACGGCCCCGAACATGCGCGCCTGCTCGGCATCGGCCACACGGTTGTCCAGCGCATCGATCTCCTGCCACAGGGTGGTCAGGCCGAAGACATCGCGTGCGATCAGGCAGGCGCGCACGATATCGGCCGGGCGTGCGTCGGTCTCTTCCATGATCCGGTGCACGAAGGTGGCGCCGATACGGTTGACCAGCATATTGGTCAGGTGCGTCGACAGGATCTCGCGCCGCAGCGGGTGGCGCTGCATCGCGTCGGCGTAACGCTGGCGCAGCGGCACCGGGAAATAGTCCGACAGCAGTCCGGCGACCAGCGTGTCTTCCGGCACGTCGGAGGCCAGCAGTTCGTCGTACAGCCACATCTTGCTGTAGGCAAGCAGCACGGCACGCTCGGGCGATGCCAGGCCTTCATCGGCCAGCTTGCGCTCGGCGATTTCTTCCTCCGAAGGCAGGAACTCCAGCGGCCGGTTGAGCCGTCCGGCGCGCTCCAGCCAGCGCACCAGGCGCGCCTCGCCGTCGAGCAGCGCGGGGCTGCTGCGCCCGGCCACGGACAGTGCCTGGGTCTGGTAGTAGTTGTCCTGCAGCACCAGCAGGCCGACCTCGTCGGTCATCTCGGCCAGCAGCTTATTGCGCTGCTTCTCGGTCATTTCGCCGTCGGCAACCACCAGCCCGAGCAGGATCTTGATATTGACCTCGTGGTCCGAGCAGTCCACCCCGGCCGAGTTGTCGATGGCGTCGGTGTTGATGCGCCCGCCCTTGCGCGCGAACTCGATGCGGCCCAGCTGGGTGAAGCCGAGATTGCCGCCTTCGCCGACCACCTTGCAGCGCAGGTCATTGCCGTTGACACGCACCGCGTCGTTGGTGCGGTCGCCGGCCTGCAGGTGGGTTTCCTGGCTGGACTTGACGTAGGTGCCGATGCCGCCGTTGTAGAGCAGGTCGACCGGCGCCATCAGGATGGCGTGGATCAGCTCGGCCGGCGACAGCGTGGCTGCCGTGACCCCCAGCACCGCCTGCACCTGCGGCGACAGCGCGATGGTCTTGGCGCTGCGCGGATAGATGCCGCCGCCGGCGGAGATCAGCGTGGCGTCGTAGTCGGCCCAGCTGGAGCGGGGCAGGCCGAACAGCCGCGTGCGCTCCTGCAGGCTCCTTGCCGTGTCCGGGTCGGGATCGAGGAAGATATGCCGGTGGTCGAAAGCCGCCACCAGCCGGATATGCGGCGACAGCAGCATGCCGTTGCCGAACACGTCGCCCGACATGTCGCCGATGCCGGCCACGGTGAAGTCCGTGGTCTGGATATCGACACCCATCTCGCGGAAATGCCGCTTGACCGATTCCCACGCACCGCGCGCGGTAATGCCCATCTTCTTGTGGTCATAGCCGACCGAGCCCCCGGACGCAAAGGCATCGCCCAGCCAGAAGCCGTATTCGGCGGAGATCGCGTTGGCGAAGTCGGAGAACGTCGCGGTGCCCTTGTCGGCGGCGACCACCAGGTAGGGGTCGTTGTCGTCGTGGCGCACCACCTCGGGTGGCGGCACCAGCTGGCCGCCGACGAGGTTGTCGGTCAGGTCCAGCAGCCCGCGCAGGAAGGTCTGGTAGCAGGCAATGCCCTCCTGCAGGAATGCATCGCGGTCGGTGGGCGGGGGCGGGCGCTTGACCACGAAGCCGCCCTTGGAGCCCACCGGAACGATCACCGTGTTCTTGACCATCTGCGCCTTCATCAGGCCCAGCACTTCAGTGCGGAAGTCCTCGCGCCGGTCTGACCAGCGCAGTCCGCCGCGGGCCACGCGCCCGCCGCGCAGGTGCACGCCCTCAACGCGCGGCGAGTAGACCCAGATCTCGAACATCGGGCGCGGCTCGGGCAGGCCGGGGACCAGCGCGGGATTGAACTTGAACGACACATACGGGCGCGGCTGGCCTTCCTCGCCGCGGTGGAAATAGTTGGTGCGCACGGTGGCGTTGATCACGCCCAGGAAGAGCCGCAGGATGCGGTCCTCATCCAGGTTGGGCACCTTGTCCAGCGCCGCGCCGATATCGGCCAGCAGCTTGTCGCAGCGCGCCTGGCGGGCGGTGTCGGTGGCAACCTCGCTGAAGGTGTCGAAGCGCGCCACGAACAGGCCGACCAGCATGGCGGCAATGGCCGCGTTGCCGGTCAGCGCGCGCTCGATATAGGCGTCACTGAAGGTCGAGCCCACCTGGCGCAGGTAGCGGGCATAGGCGCGCAGGATGGTGACGTCGCGTGCGGCCAGCTCGGCGCGCAGCACCAGGCGGTTGAAGTCATCGTTCTCGATCTCGCCGTGCCAGGCGCGCGCGAAGGCATCCTCGAACAAGGCCTTGACGCGCGCGATGTCGAATTCCGCCGCGCTGCCGCTGTCGGCAATCTCCAGCCCGAAGTCGTGCACCCATACCGGCGCGCCGCTGTCGGGTTCGATCAGGTAGGGGCGCTCTTCATCCACGCGCACGCCCAGGTGTTCCAGCATGGGCAGGCTGTGCGACAGCGCGATCGGCTCGCCGGCACGGTACACCTTGAAGCGGAACACCCCCGGCGCGGCCTCGATCGGCCGGTACAGGTTCATCGCCATGCCGTTGCCGCGCAGCGCGTGCTCCATCAGCTCGATATCGCGCACCGCGGTGCGGGCCGGGTAGTCCTCACGGTAGCCGGCGGGGAACGAGCCGCCGTAGCGCTGCAGCAGCCGGTTGCCTTGCTCTTCGCCGTGGCTTTCATGCAGGGCTTCAGCGAGATCGTCCTGCCAGCGGCGGCTGGCGTGCACGATGCGCGCCTCCAGCTCGCGCGTATCAACGTGCGGCATGGTGCCGGGCTCGCCGCGCACGGTGAGCTGGATGCGCGCCAGCGGCGACTCGGACAGCAGTGGCGTGAACTCGCAACTGGTGCCGTGGAAAGCCGCGGTCAGCAGCTTCTGGATCTTCTGGCGCAGGTCGGTGTTGTACTTGTCGCGCGGCACGAACACCAGGCACGAGACAAAGCGGTCGAAGCGGTCGCGCCGCACAAAGAGCCGGGTGCGCTGGTGTTCCTGCAGCCGCAGGATGCCGGTGGTGATGTCGAACAGTTCGTCCTCGGTGGCCTGGAACAGTTCATCGCGCGGATATTGCTCAAGGATGGTCACCATCGACTTGTACAGGTGCCCCTTGGCCAGGAAGCCCGCGCGCGCCAGGATATTGGCGCACTTGCGCCGCACCAGCGGAATTTCCGCGATCGGCGCCATATAGGCAGTCGAGGTGTACAGGCCGACAAAGCGCCGCTCGCCGAACAGCTGCCCGTTTTCATCGAGCAGCTTGACGCCGATATAGTCGAGATAGCCCGGCCGGTGCACGGTGGCGCGCGAATTGGCCTTGGTCAGGAAGATCGGCGAGGCCCCTTCGATGATCGCGGTGGCCGCGGCGGGCAGCAGCGTGAGGTCTTCGGCATCAGGCTCGCGCAGGCTTTCGCGCAGGATGCCCGCGCCCGAGCCCGGCACGCCGCGCAGGAAGTAGCGGCCGTCCTGCGACACCAGCTGGTAGTCACGCTGGCCGAGGAAGGAGAAGTGGTCATCCATCATCCAGTCCAGGAAGGCGCGCGCTTCGGCGCTTTCCGGCGAGGCCGCGTCGGGCGCCTGCGCCATCGCGGCGATGGTGGCCTGGGTGATGTCGCACATCTTCGGCCAGTCTTCCACCGCCGCGCGCACGTCGACCAGCACCTGCGCAATGGCGCTGCGCAGCGCTTCCAGCCGCGCGGCCTCGCCGCTGCGGTCGATCTCGAAATGGATAAACGATTCCAGGCGCGAACTGTCCCCGGTCTCGCCGGCGCCACCCGGGGCGATCCGCTCGATGCCGCCGCGCGCGTCGCGCCAGACCCGGAACACGGGATGGATGGCCGAGTGCAGCGCCAGTCCCTGCCGGTTGATCTCCATCGTCACCGAGTCGACCAGGAAGGGCATGTCGTCATTGACGATCTCGACCACGGTGTGGTCCGAGTGCCAGCCGTGCTCTTCCAGGTTGGGGTTGTAGACGCGGATGCGCGCACTGCCGGGGGTGAATTTCTGGGCGGTCTGCCAGTGCGCCATCACGGCGCCGTAGAGATCGTCGACGTCGCGCTGGAGCAGGTCCTCGGCGTCGGCCTGGTCGTAGTAGTGCAGCAGGAAGGGCTCGACCACGGCGAACATCGCCGCCGGCAGCCGCTCGCGCGCGAAGCTGGCCAGTTCGTCCAGCAGGTGCGCGACCTTGTCTTCGTTCTCCTGCGGCATGATCCCTCCTCGCGGTGTCGATGGGCGGCCCGCGGCATGTGCCGGGGCATGCTCATACTTTAGGAAAAAACCGCTTGCCCGGCGCAAGAAAAGTGGCGGGTATGACGATGGCGCGTGAAGAAAGGTGGGCGGCTCCCGCTGCTGCCCGCGGGACGGCTTGCGCGGCGCTCAGAGGCGCGTGGCGGCGAGGGTGGGGCAAGAGGTGGGGCGGTGCGCGACCGGCGGCAGGCCGGGGCAATGCGAGGGCGCGGCAGCCGTCTCCTGCCGGGCGGCTTCGGTGCCGGCGCGAACCTGGCGCGTGGTGTGGTCGCTCAGCGTGGTCTTCATCCGCTCCAGCAGGGTGCCCAGCGCAGCACGCTCTTGCGGACTGAACGCTGCCACCGACACGCTGTGCAGCGCGCTGAGGGCCTGCGCGGTGCGCTGCAGCCGGTTGGCTGCGCTTGCTGCAATGCGGGGCGCCTGGGTGCCGGCGTATTCGACCCAGCCGTCGCGCTGCAGTTCATCCAGCATCTTCTCGGAACGAGCGGCATCGATCGGCATCGGGCCCGTCAAGGGCGAGCCGCGCACGAACGCATCCTGGCGGATGGCCCGCAGCAGCAGCCACTGGGCGTAGTTCAGGCCAGAGGCGCACAGCGTCTGTTCCAACGCACCCTGCCAGGCGGTTACGGCATCAACCAGGGCAAGGACAACCGGCTCGCTGGGTTCGAGGGGTCTTGGCTGCATGAATGGCGTCTCCTGTTTTGGTTTGCCGCCACTGCGATGCGCTGGCATCCGTCGTGCGGGTACCAGGGGCCGGAGCATGGCCGGCCCGGGCGGCACGGACGCCGCAGCCTCTCTGGCGGGGCACGGTCGACCGATGGGCCAGACACTACCAGAATCTTTTGCCGGAATTGTGACAGGTCGGGAATGCCCTGTGGCACCACAGGGACATAGTATCCCGCACGACCCCTGGCATGGCTTTGACTATGAATAAAGCGACTGGAAGCCATGACTTTAAATCACAGCCAGAATATATGCGGCTGGCTACACTGACTGCCGGAGACCCCGCCAACGAGCCTTCAGGCCAGCAGGGGCGCGCGGCGCGGGCACGGGCCCGGCCGCCAGACCGGAGATAAGGATGTACAAGGAACGCATTCGCCTGGCCAGGCTGCACGACAAGGTAGTCTCGGCCGACGAAGCCGCCGCGCTGATCCGCGATGGCATGACGGTTGGCATGAGCGGTTTCACGCGCGCGGGCGACTGCAAGGAAGTCCCGTTTGCGCTGGCGCGGCGCGCGGCCACCGAGCCGCTGCGCATCACCCTGATGACCGGCGCGTCGCTGGGCAATGACATCGATCGGGTATTGGCCGAGGCGGACGTGATTGCGCGCCGCCTGCCGTTCCAGTCCGACGCGACGCTGCGCCGCAAGATCAACGCAGGCGAAGTGATGTTCATCGACCAGCACCTGTCCGAGACCGTGGAGCAACTGCGCTCCGGCCAGATCGCACCGGTGGACGTTGCCGTGGTGGAAGCGGTGGCGATTACCGAGCAGGGCGGCATCATCCCCAGCACCTCGGTCGGCAACTCGGCCAGCTTCGCCATGCTGGCGCGCAAGGTGATCGTCGAGATCAACCTGAACATGCCGCTGGAGCTGGAAGGGCTGCACGACATCTACTTCCCGGTGCAGCGCCCGTACCGCCAGCCGATCCCGCTGATTGCGCCCGAGCAGCGCATTGGCCTGCCGTATATCCCCATCGATCCCGAGAAGATCGCGGCCATCGTCATCACCGCCAAGGACGATAGCCCGTCCAACGCGCTGCCGCCGGATGCCGATACCCGCAATATCGCCGGCCATCTCAACGATTTCCTGCTGCGCGAAGTCCGCGCCGGCAGGCTCTCGCCCTCGCTGCAGCCGCTGCAGGCGGGCATTGGCACCATTGCCAACGCGGTGTTGCACGGCATGGTCGATTCACCGTTCCGTGACCTGCAGATGTATTCCGAGGTGCTGCAGGACAGCACCATCGAACTTCTGGATGCGGGGCGGCTGGCGTTTGCCTCGGCCTCTTCGGTGACGCTGACGCGCGAGGTGTACCAGCGCTTCCTGTCGAACCTGGACCGCTATCGCTCGCGCCTGCTGCTGCGTCCGCAGGAGATCAGCAACCATCCTGAGATCCTGCGCCGGCTCGGGCTGATTACCATCAACACGGCACTGGAGTGCGACATCTACGGCAACGTCAACTCCACGCATGTGGGGGGCACGCACATGATGAACGGCATCGGTGGCTCCGGCGATTTTGCGCGCAATGCGCACCTGTCGGTATTCGTGACCAAGGCGGTGGCCAAGGGCGGCGATATCTCGAGCATCGTGCCGATGGTGGCGCACGTGGACCATACCGAGCACGACGTCGACATCATCGTCACCGAGCACGGCCTGGCCGACCTGCGCGGCCTGGCGCCGCGCGAACGCGCGCGCACGGTCATCGACAACTGTGCCGACCCGCAATACCGCGAGCTGCTGGGCGACTACTTCCGGCGCGCCAGCACCCATGGCGGCCAGACCCCGCACCTGCTGGAAGAGGCGCTGTCCTGGCATGTCGGCTTCCGCGACCGCGGCACCATGCTGCCCGCGCAGCCGGCCCAGGCGATGGCTGCCTGAGCGCCGCCTCCGCCAAAAAGCAAAACAGCCCGCGCAAGCGGGCTGTTTGCCTTGGTGCCGCCGGTTGGAGGCGGGGCAGGCTTACTGCGCCTTGCCGCCCTGGCTGGCAGGCGCCTTGGCGCCGTCGGTGTACGGATCGAACTTGCCGGACTTGGCGCCATCCGTGTTCGGGTCGAACTTCTTGCCCGAGTTGGTCAGGTCCGACTTGGTCGATTGCTTGGCGCCATCGGTGTACGGGTCGAACTTGCCGGATTTGGCGGGGTTCTGGTTCGGGCTGGCCTTCTTGGTGTGGCTGCCACCGTAGAGATCGCCGCCTTCGGTGTAGTTCTTCTGCGCATAGACCTGCGTCGCGCCCAGCGCGGCCAGTGCTGCAACGATCAGGGTCGAAACGGTCTTCTTCAGCATCTTGCTTATCCTCGCGATTGACGGTCGCGCAGCGCCTGCGCGAATCCGGTTTTGGGGCCGAGCTTGGCCGGTGACGGCCGGGCACATGTGGCGGAACACCCGGTTAATGTACCGAGTCAGCGCTTGTCCGCAAAGTGAAAGTTTCTTCTACAAGTATTGAATACCGATGGCGTTGCCTGCGTACTGCGCCGGATCAAATGCAACGATCCTGGGACAGATGTGGGTGACTGATGGCACATTTTCAACCGGCAGCCATAAAAAAACCGGCTGCCAGGTGGCAGCCGGTCATGACCCCTCGCGGGACGGTTTCGCCGTGCGGTTATTCCAGTGTGATGTTCTGGTCGCGTGCGATCTTCTTGCGCAGGTCCAGCTCGCGCTTGATCTGGGCGGCGTACTGCGCCGGGGTGTTGCCGTCGGTGTAGGCACCGCTGTCGGCCAGGCGGCGCTTGACGTTGGGGTCCTGCAGCGCCTTGACCGCGGCATCATGCACGCGCGTGATGATTGCCGTGGGCGTGCCGGCCGGGGCCACCAGTCCGTACCAGGCCATGTTGTTCATGTCCTTCATGCCGGCTTCGGCAAAGGTCGGCACGTCTGGCAGGCCCTCGACCCGCTTGGGCGCCGCCACTGCCAGCGCGCGCAGCTTGCCGGCCTGGATATGCGGCATCGACGACGGCAGGTTGTCGAACTGCGCGTTGACCTGGCCGGCCAGCGTGTCGTTCAGCGCAGGGCCCGATCCGCGGTAGGGGATATGGACCATGTCGGTCTTGGTAATGTCCTTGAACAGCTCGCCGTCCAGGTGCGAGATGCTGCCCTTGCCGGCCGAGGCGTAGCTGTACTTGCCGGGGCTGGCCTGCAGCATCGCGACGAACTCCTTCAGGGTCTTGGCCGGCACCTTCGGGTTGACCGTCAGTACGTTCGGCACGTTGACCAGGTTGGTGATCGGCGCGAAGTCCTTGAGCGGGTCGTACGGGTTCTTGGGGTTGGTGGCGGGGTTGGTCGCCATCGTGCTGACGGTGGCGATGCCCAGCGTGTAGCCGTCCGGGGCGGACTTGGCGAGCGCGTCGGCGCCGATAGCGCCGCCACCGCCGCCGCGGTTTTCCACCACCACCGGCTGGCCCAGCTCGCGGCCGAGGCCGTCGGAGACCGCGCGCGCAACGATGTCGGTGGTGCCGCCGGCCGCGAACGGAACGATCAGGCGGATCGGCTTGTTGGGGTAGGACTGGGCCTTGGCCAGGCCGTGGGCCAGGCCAAGGGCCGCGATGCAGGCGGCTGCGCCGGCGTTGAAAACTGCTTTCAAGGAGTGCCTCCGTTCTTCTTTCACTGATTCGCCAGGCGGGCTGCAGGCGTTTCTTCGGACCCAGACCTTTCGTCTGCGCCCCGCGCTGTCACGGATCCCCGCGCTGGCATGACCGGGCCGTGCCGGGATGCGGCGACGGCCGGCACCTTGCGATAGTTCCGCGATACGGAACTATGTTCCACAATGTGCGCGGATGCGATTCAACCGGGAAAGCGGGCGCAGGGGAATTGGTGAGAACCCGCGTATCAAGAAACCGGCAGCGATGCCGACCGCGCGCGCAAAGCAGCGCGGCGGAAATGAAAAAAGCCGGAAGCAAGGCTTCCGGCTTTTCCTGAATTCGCTGGTGGGGCGTGAGTGACTCGAACACTCGACCTACGGATTAAGAGTCCGCTGCTCTACCAACTGAGCTAACGCCCCAACGAAGAAAAAGATTGTAGCAAGGTATCGGATAAGACGCAATAGCCTTCGCGCAATTTTTGCGAGCCAGGCTGCACTGGCCGCTACAATGCCAGGCCACCGCGCTTATCCCGCCGCGCGGTGGTTCCGATCCACCAGCTTGCCCAGCCCATGCACGCCAGAGTCCTGCGCTATCTCGACGAGGTCGTCCGCCGCGGTTCGATCCGCAAGGCGGCCGAGCAACTGCATGTGGCGCCGACCGCGGTCAACCGCCAGATCCTGGACCTGGAGGCGGAACTGGGCGCGCCGCTGTTCGAGCGCATCAACAAGCGGCTGCGGCTGACGCCGCTGGGCGAGATGGTGCTGGCCCACGTGCGCCAGACGCTGCGCGAGCACGATGCGCTGCGCGAGCGCATCGAGGACTTCAAGGGTGCGCGCCGCGGCGAGGTCACCGTGGCGGTCACGGCCGGCCTGGCGGGCTCGCTGATGCCATCGCTGGTGCATGACTTCCGCCAGCGCTACCCGGGCATTGTGGTGCGCGTGGCCGACCTGCCGGTGGCCGACATCATCGCGGCGGTGGAGCAGGGCGACGCCGACCTGGGCCTTGGCTATGACCTGCCTGAGCTGCCCGCTTTCCGCGCGCTGGCCACTAGCGACTGGCGGATCGGCGTGGTAGTGCCGCCGGGCCATGCGCTGGCGGCCCGGCAATCGGCGCTGCTGAGCGAATGCGTCGGCTATCCGCTGATCCTGCCGGCGCCGTCGCTGTCGATCCGCGCCATCCTTGACGCGGCCTTTGCCCGCAATGCGATCGAGGTCTCGCCGGTGGCGGAGTCCACCTCGACCGCGCTGATCCGGCAACTGGTGATGCTGGGCACCGGCATCGCGCTGCTGAACCCGCTCGATGTGATGGAAGAGCGCGCCCGCCAGGCGCTGGTCTACGTGCCGCTGCGCGACCGCCACCTGCAGGGCCAGACGCTGACGCTGGTGGCGCGCGCTCGCGGCCCGCTCAGCGCCGCGGCCGAGTTGATGGCCGAGCGCATCGGCGACGCGCTGGCGGTGTTGTTCGCGCAGGCGCGCTGAGCAACAGGGTGTCGCGGGTGTCCACTTTTTGTGGACAGGATGATCGGAATTCTGCGCTTGGGGGATGGCACCTCGCCACCGTAGACTGGCGGCCATCCCGTCCCCCAATTCGTTTTGCAGAAGGAATTCCGCCATGACCCTGATTGCCCTGAACGCCGACGTGCTGGTCACCATGGATGCGCAGCGCCGCGAGATCCGCGATGGCGCCCTGGTTGCCGAAGGCCCCGCCGTGCACTGGGTCGGTCCCACCTCGGAACTGCCGCCGCAGTACCGGCGCATGGTCGACGACGGCAGCGCGCAGGTGCTCGACATGCGCGGCCGCGTGGTCACGCCCGGCCTGGTCAACACCCACCACCACATGTACCAGAGCCTGACGCGCGCGGTGCCAGCGGCGCAGGACGCCGAGCTGTTCTCGTGGCTGACCAACCTGTACCTGCTGTGGTCGCACCTGACGCCGGAAATGATCGCGGTGTCGACCAAGACTGCGATGGCCGAGCTGATGCTGTCCGGGTGCACCACCACCAGCGACCACCTCTACCTGTTCCCGAACGGCTCGCGCCTGGATGACTCGATTGCCGCGGCGCAGGAGATGGGCATGCGCTTCCACGCCGCGCGCGGCTCGATGAGCGTGGGCCGCAGCAAGGGCGGCTTGCCGCCGGACGTGGTGGTGGAAGAGGAGGCCGCCATCCTGCGCGACAGCCAGCGGCTGGTGGAGCAGTGCCACGACAGTGCGCGCCACGCGATGCTGCGCGTGGTGCTGGCACCGTGCTCGCCGTTTTCGGTGTCGCGCGACCTGATGCGCGAATCGGCCAATATGGCGCGGCACTATGGCGTGTCGCTGCACACGCACCTGGCCGAGAACGACAACGACATTGCCTACTCGCGTGAGAAATTCGGCCTGACGCCGGCCCAGTATGCCGAGGACCTGGGCTGGGTCGGCCGCGATGTGTGGCATGCGCACTGCGTCAAGCTGGACGACGAGGGCGTCGCACTGTTTGCCCGCACCGGGACCGGCGTGGCGCATTGCCCGTGCTCGAACATGCGGCTGGCGTCCGGCATTGCACCGGTGCGGGCCATGCGCGATGCCGGCGTGCCGGTGGGCCTGGGCGTGGACGGCAGCGCGTCGAACGACGGCGCGCATATGCTGGGCGAGGCGCGCCAGGCCATGCTGCTGCAGCGCGTTGGCTACGGGCCGGCCGCCATGAGCGCGCGCGAGGCACTGGAGATTGCCACGCTGGGTGGTGCGCGCGTGCTCAACCGCGACGATATCGGCGCGCTGGCGCCGGGCATGTCGGCGGATTTTGTCGCCTTCGACATGTCGCAGGTCGGCTTTGCCGGCGCCGGCCATGACCCGGTGGCGGCGCTGGTGTTCTGCACGCCGGCCAATGTCGCGGCGAGCGTGATCAACGGCAGGGAAGTGGTGCGCGACGGTGCACTGCTGACGGCCGACCTGCCCAACGTGCTGCTGCGCCATCGCGCGCTGGCACGTACGCTGTTCGAGCGGGCCAGCCAGGGCGCCTGATGCACGGACTGCTGTGGCGTGGGCATGTGCCTGCGCCGCAGCGGATAAGCCAATCAAGCAAGCGCACAAAGCAAAAGGCCGGAAGCATTGCTGCTTCCGGCCTTTCTGTATTCGGTGGTGGGGCGTGAGTGACTCGAACACTCGACCTACGGATTAAGAGTCCGCTGCTCTACCAACTGAGCTAACGCCCCAACGAAGAACGAGATTTTAGCATGATTTCCGGCGCTGTCAAATGTTTGATGCACTTGCCAGAACAACCCTCATCGTTGTGACCGGGAGCCACACATACGCGCGGATGGAACTTGAAGACGGCCGTGATGGTCTTCGCAATGAGCGCATTCGCATGGGCTCTATCCATACGATTTTGCCGGAGCCATGTTAGGATGTTTCTCCACTTGCATATGGAGGGCTGCACCGATGGAAATCAAATTCCAAGAGCAAGAGCGCTACGACATCAATAATGAAGGCTTGTTGTTCCAGGCACTTGTCAATGGCGAGAAGGTGACTTGCGTGGTGACACGCGAAGCACTGTGGGAAGGCTTCAGTGCCGACCAGGTACTGTCGCTGGAAGAGGCATTCCGTGCCGGCCGCGAAACCATCGAACGCGCCGCCGTGGTGCTGATCGAGCAGGGCGCGCCCCAGCCAATCGTCGTCAAGCGCGCCCACGTGGCGCCGATCTGATGCGGATGGATGCCCCGGCCAGGCCCCGGCATGCCGCGGGCGCCCATCTGTTATCAGGTTCCCAGATGTAGGGCCGTCCGGCCTTGCGTGCCAAGCCGGCAACGCCGGCACAGGCAGATTCCCGGTTTTCCCGTTTCAGTTTCCTGGTTTTTCCTGCAGCCGTACTGTTGCTGAACGCTGGTGCGCGGCCGCCGCTCATGCCGGCGTGCCGGCGCTTCAGTTCATTGTGCTGCCGGGGCCGCGGCGCCAGGCCGTGACGCGCATTCTTCAAAGATCCGCACGGTGCATTGCGCGCAGATGTCCGGCGAGAGCTGGCCGACGATCGTGTGCAGCGCCTGCCGCTTGGTCGGGAAGATATGGTCGGCCCCGAGCTTGTCGGTAAAGCCGGTCTGCGCCCAGGTCTGCAGCACCTGCGTGCGCGGGCGGTGGAAGTACAGGTCGCCGCCCAGCGCGCGCCGTTCGGCGAGCTCGTTTTCCCACATCTCGGCACCGGCCAGGTCGATGAAGTTCATGCTCTTGGTCATCGCCAGCAGGTGCGTCTGGCCGGCGTTGACCGTGCGCAGCCAGTGCAGGCGATCCGTCACGTACTGCACCGCGCCGAAATAGATCGCGCCTTCCATGCGCAGCAGCTTCAGTTGCGGGCATTCCGGCTGCGGGCGGCGCAGCTCGTCCAGCGGCGTGAAGCGCCGGCCGGGATCATCGGCATCGGGCACCAGGCTGCGCACGGCCGGCCGCGAGGTGCGGTACAGGTAGGCCACCAGCGACAGCACGGTGCCGAGCAGCACCGCCATCTCCAGCCGGATCACCAGCGTGGCGGCGAAGGTGCCGATGGCAATGGCGAACTCCGTGCGGCTGAGCGTGAAGATGCGGCGCAGCCGCGCGGTGTCGAGCAGGCCCCACGCCACCAGCAGCAGCATCGCGGCGATCGCCGCCATCGGGATCTGTGCCAGCAGCGGGGCGCTGACGGCCACCAGCGCCACCAGCCACAGCGCCGAGAACACGCTGGCCAGCGGCGTGCGCGCGCCGGCTTCGAAGTTGGGCACCGAGCGGTTGAGCGAGCCGCACGAGATATAGCCTGAGAAGAAGCCGCCCGCGATATTGGACAGGCCCTGGCCGATGAACTCGCGGTTGGCGTCGATATGCTGGCCCGAGCGCAGCGCCACCGCCTTGGCGATCGAGATCGACTGGCCCAGCGCGACGATGGTCAGCGCCGAGGCGATGCCCAGCAGGTCTGGCAGCTTGCGCCAGTCCACATCGGGAATGTGGAAGCGCGGCAGCGCCGACGGGATCGGCCCAACCACGTTGACATGGTGGGCGCCGCCCGCGCCGGACTGGTTCAGCAGCAGCGCCACGCCGTAGCCGGCCAGCAGCCCCAGCAGCATGAACGGCAGCCGCCGCCACAGCCGCTTGCACAGCAGCGTCACCGCCAGCGTGACCGCGCCTACGGTGGCCGCGCCCCAGTTGATGGCGTCGATGTTCTCGAACAGGTGGCGCAGCACGCCGAATGCACTGGTGCCGGTCGGCACCGCCAGCCCGAACAGGTCCTTGAGCGCATACAGGCCGATCAGCGTCGCGGCGCCGCAGGTGAAACCGAGCAGCACCGACGGCGAAATAAAGTTGGCCAGCGTGCCCAGCCGCAACGTGCCCACGGCGAGCTGCATCACGCCCACCACGATGGTGACCGCCAGCGCCAGCCCGATATAGGCCGGACTGCCGGCAAACGCAAGCGGGCTCAGCATCGCGAACAATGCCAGCGAATTGGCGTTGGTCGGCCCCGACATCACGTGCCAGCTCGAACCGAACAGCGCCGCCACGATGCACGGCACCACCGCGCTGTAGATGCCGTATTGCGGCGGCAGGCCGGCCAGCGTGGCGAAGGCCACGCCCTGCGGCAGCACCAGCACGGCGCCGAGCAGGCCGGCCACCAGGTCGGCGCGCAGCGTGGTCTTGTCGACGCGCTGGCTCCATGGGAACAGGCGCGGCAGGAGTGATCCGGGATGGGACGCGGGCATCGGCAATGAAGGGGCAGGCTCAGCCGGCCTCGCCGCCGCGCCCAGGCGGTGGCGAGGCAGCGGATTCGGGCGGGGTGGATTCGGGCAGGTTCGGCTGCGGCGCCATGCCGGCCAGCATCGCGTCGAGCGCACGGTAGACCTCGGTCAGACGCTCGGGGCCGAGCCGCTGCGCCAGTTCCTGGTAGCGTGCATCGACCAGCGGCTCCATTTGCACGATGATGGCGCGCGCCGACGGCGTCAGGCTGACCAGCTGGCGGCGCTGGTCGGTGGCAGAGCGGGTCCGTTCGACCAGCCCGGCGTCTTCCATGCCGCACAGCATGCGGGTCAGGCTGGGGCTCAGGATCAGGCAGGCTTCGGCCAGCTGGTTAGGCTCCATCGGCTCGCGCTCATTGAGCGTGCGCATCACGCGCCATTGTTGCTCGGTGATGCCGAACTGCCGCAGGATCGGGCGAAAGCCGGCCAGCAATGTCTCGCGCGCTTGCAGCAGCAGGTGAGGAAGGTTGCGGTGGCGGAACATGGCCTGGCGGGTGTGGCTCATGCCCGCAGTGTAGCGGGCGCGGCGCCGCGCGGCGAGCGGGGCTTGTGCGGACTTGCCTGAACCCGCGCGCGGCGCCAGCGGCGCGTTCAGCTGCAACTGAGCGTGGCGACCACCGGCGTGTGGTCAGATGGCTGCTCCCACGTGCGCGGCACGCGGTCGATCACGCAGGCGCTGCAGTCGCTGGTCAATGCCGGCGACAGCAGGATGTGGTCGATGCGCAGGCCCGCATTGCGGCGGAACGCCATCATGCGGTAGTCCCACCACGAGAAGGCCTTCTCCGGCTGCTCGAACTGGCGGAACGCATCCGCCAGGCCGAGCTCCACCAGCGCGGCAAAGGCGGCGCGCTCCTGCGGCGAGACCAGGTTCTGGCCTTCCCATTTCTTGGGGTCGTGCACGTCGCGGTCTTCCGGCGCGATATTGAAGTCGCCCAGCAGCGCCAGCTTCGGGTAGCGCTTCATTTCTTCGCGCAGCCAGGCCGTCATTGCATCCAGCCACTTGAGCTTGTAGACGAACTTGTCCGAGTCCGGCGCCTGCCCGTTGGGAAAGTAGGCGCAGACCAGCCGCAGGTCGCCGTATGTGGCAGCGATCACGCGCTGCTGCGCGTCCTCGAAGCCGGGGATGTTGCGCACCACGTCGGCGGGGCCGGGCATGCTGGCGTCGCGGGCGAGGATGGCCACGCCGTTGTACGTCTTCTGCCCGGTGTAGATGCTGTGGAAGCCCGCGTTCTCCAGTTCGGCCAGCGGGTACTTGTCGTCCGGCAGCTTCAGTTCCTGCAGGCACAGCGCGTCGATCGGCGCGCCGGCCTGGTCCTGCTCGGCCAGCCATTGCAGCACCTGCGGCAGGCGCACCTTGAGCGAGTTGACGTTCCAGCTGGCAATGCGAAGCGGGCCGCTGGCGGGCAGGGCGGCCGCGCTCATGCTGCCATCCCGCCGTGGCGCAGCAGCGCGTCGATCTGCGGCGCGCGGCCGCGGAACGCGACAAACGAGTCCATCGCCGGACGGCTGCCGCCGACCGACAGGATCTCGCGCTGGTAGCGCGCACCGGTCTCGCTGTCGAGCACGCTGCCCGACAGCTGCGCGGCTTCCTCGAACGCCGCATACACGTCGGCCGACAGCACCTCGGCCCACTTGTAGCTGTAGTAGCCCGCCGCATAGCCGCCGGCGAAGATATGGCTGAAGGTGTTCGGCCAGCGCGACAGCGGATGCTGCGGCACCACGTGCACGCGGTCGTTGATCTGGCGCGACAGGTCCAGCACCGAGGTGGCGCCGGCCGGGTCGAAGTCGGTATGCAGGTGCATGTCGAACGACGAGAACACGATCTGGCGCAGCGTCATCATGCCGTTCTGGAAGTTCTTGGCGGCCAGCATGCGGTCGAACAGGGCGCGCGGCAGCGGTTCGCCGGTCTCGACATGCTGCGTCATGCCGGTCAGCACTTCGTACTCCCAGCAGAAGTTCTCCATGAACTGCGACGGCAGCTCCACCGCATCCCATTCCACGCCGTTGATGCCCGACACGCCGAGCTCGCCCACCTGCGTCAGCATGTGGTGCAGGCCATGGCCGAACTCATGGAACAGGGTGATCACCTCATCGTGCGTGAACAGCGCGGGCTTGCCGCCCACCGGCGCCGAGAAGTTGCAGGTCAGGTAGGCCACCGGCGTCTGCACGCCGCCTTGCTCCAGCACCTTGCGGCCGCGCGCGTCGTCCATCCAGGCGCCGCCGCGCTTGCCTTCGCGCGCGTACAGGTCGATGTAGAACTGGGCCAGCAGCGTGCCGTCGGCGGTGGTGACGCGGAAGAAGCGCGCGTCCTTGTGCCAGGTCTGCGCCTGCTCAGGCTCGATGCGCACCGAGAACAGCTTCTGCACCACGCCGAACAGGCCCTCGAGTACCTTCGCTTCCGGGAAGTACTGCTTGACCTCTTGCTCGGAGAACGCATAGCGCTGCTGGCGCAGCTTCTCCGAGGCATAGGCGACGTCCCACGGCGCCAGTTCAGGCAGCCCCAGCTCTGCCGCGGCAAAGGCCTTCATTTCGGCCCAGTCCTTCTCGGCGTAGGGGCGCGCCTTGACGGCGAGCTCGTCGAGGAACTTCAGCACCTCGGCCGGCGATTCGGCCATCTTCGGCACCAGCGAGACTTCGCCGTAGCACTGGTAGCCCAGCATCTGCGCCTCTTCGTGGCGCAGGGCCAGCTGCTCGCGCATATTGGCGGTGTTGTCCCAGTCGGCCTGGCCCTGGCCATGCTGCGGGCCCAGTTCCGAGGCGCGCGTGACATTGGCTTCATACAGGGTCTGGCGCAGCGCGCGGTCGTCCGCGTACTGCAGCACCGGGAAGTAGGACGGGAAGTGCAGCGTGAATTTCCAGCCGGCCTTGCCATCCTTCTCGGCGGCATGGCGGGCGGCTTCCCTGGCGTCGTCGGGCAGGCCGGACAGGCGGGCCTCGTCCTCGACATGCAGCGCGTAGGCGTTGGTGGCATCCAGCACGTGGTCGGAGAAGGCCTTGGACAGCTGGGCCTGCTGCTCCTGGATCTCGGCGAAGCGCGGCTTCTTGTCTTCAGGCAGTTCGGCACCGCCCAGGCGGAAGCCGCGCAATTCGTTTTCGATCAGCTGGTGGCGCGCCGCGCTCATGCCTGCGAACTCCGGGCTGGCAGCCAGCGCCTTGTACTTGTCATACAGCGCCAGGCTCTGGCCGAGCGAGGACCAGAACTCGGTCATGCGCGGCAGGTTCTCGGCGTGAGCCTTGCGCAGTTCGGGCGTATCGGCCACGGCGCTCAGGTGGCTGACCACGCCCCAGGCGCGGCCCAGCGGCTCGGTGGCCGCTTCCAGCGCCTGCACGGCGTTGCCCCAGTCGGCGGGCGTGGCCGGATCTTCAGCGCGGGCGACGGCCTGCTGTGCGCTTTCCAGCAGCACGTCCAGCGCCGGGCTGATGTGCTCGGGCCGGATCTCGGCAAAGCGGGGCAGGTCGGAAAAGTCCAGCAGAGGATTGGTAGCGTTGGCGGCTTGGTCCATGGCGTGTTCTCGGTTGGCTGGCCTCGATCGGGCAATCATCCCGCAGATGGGGCCGGGGCGCCGGATTTTCCAGGGCCCCGGGTGGCGTATCGTACGCGCGGCCTCAGCCGGCGGCGCGCTCGGCGGCTTCCAGCGTATTGACCAGCAGCATGGTGATGGTCATCGGGCCGACGCCGCCCGGCACCGGCGTGATGTAGCCGGCGACTTCACGCACGCCGGCAAAGTCGACGTCGCCGCACAGCTTGCCGTTGTCGTCGCGGTTCATGCCCACGTCGATCACCACCGCGCCCGGTTTGACCATGTCGGCGGTGATCAGGTCGCGTTTGCCGACCGCGGCCACCACCACATCCGCGTCGCGGGTGTGGGCGCCGATGTCGCGCGTCTTGCTGTTGCAGATGGTGACGGTGGCGCCGGCCTGCAGCAGCAGCATCGCCATCGGCTTGCCGACGATATTGGAGGCGCCCACCACCACGGCGCGGGCGCCACGCAGCGGGAACTGGACCGATTCCAGCATCTTCATGCAGCCGTAGGGCGTGCACGGGCGGAACAGCGGGGCACCGGTCATCAGCGCGCCGGCATTGGCCACATGGAAGCCGTCGACATCCTTTTCCGGGGCGATGGCTTCAAGCACCTTGTGGCTGTCGATATGCTTGGGCAGGGGCAGCTGCACCAGGATGCCGTGGATGTTCGGGTCCTGGTTCAGGGCGTCGATGCGGGCCAGTAGTTCCGCCTCCGACAGGTCGGCCGGGTAGCGGTCGAGCGAGGAATGAAAGCCGTTGTCCTGGCAGGCCTTGACCTTGTTGCGGACGTAGACCTGGCTGGCTGGGTCCTCGCCGACCAGGATCACGGCCAGGCCGGGCCGGTGGCCACGCTCGGTCAGGCGGGCGGCGCGCAGGGCGGCTTCGGAGCGGATTTGTTTGGCAAGGGCATTGCCGTCGATCAGTTGGGCAGGCATGGAGGCAGGGCGGGTTTGTGGCCGGGAGGTGGAGGTGCCGCCGCGCGCCGGAGCGCGGGTTGGGCTAAAGGCGGAATTATAAAGGTTGCGTGGGGCTTGCCGCACGGAGCTTGAGCGGGTGCAAGGCCGGGCGGGGGCAGCGCTGGTAGCATCGGCCGCATGCACACCGCGCTTCCATCCCTGCTGTCCCATCCCTTGCTGCTGTTGCTGTCCCTGGCGGGGCTGCTGTGGGCGCTGACGCGCCGGCCCTGGCAGCTGCTGCGGCGCAATGCGCTGCAGAACGCCTGGCTGGGTGCGATGGTGCTGGTGGCGCTGCTGTGGACGTTGCGCGCCACGCTGGTCGGCGGGCTGGTGATCCAGTTGCTCGGCGCCACGCTGATGGTGACGCTGTTCGGGCTGCCGCTGGCGCTGCTGTCGCTGTTCGTGGTCGACGTGGTGTCGCTGTTCGGGCTCGAATACCTGGCCGGGCATGGCTGGGCCCAGTTCGACTGGCCCTCGCTGTGGGTGCGCTACGTCTGGCTGGCGCTGCTGCCGGCGCTGATCTCCGCGGCGTTGCAGGCGATGATGCGGCGCCTGCTGCCGCGGCATCCGTTCGTCTTTATCCTCGGACACGGCTATTTCACGGCCGGGCTGGCCGCGCTGGGCGCCCCCGCGGCCCCCCGCCCCCCCGAGGCCGGCTGGCGCCACCTGACGGCACCGGGCCTGCCATGGAGCGTTGCCGATACCCTGACGGCAGCCGTCATCCTGGCCTTCGGCGAGGCCTTCCTGACCGGCATGCTGGTGGCGATTTTTGTGGTCTATCGGCCACAGTGGGTCGTCACGTTCCGGGACGAGGAATACCTGGACCGATGACGGGGCTGACGGGATGCAGGGGCGGCGCCGGACGGCGCGCGGAGAGGGCAGCCGGTGCGGCCGCGGGCCGCGCCGGGTCAGGCAGAGGCAGGCGCCAGCCGCTCAGCTGTTGCGCGACAGCGCCAGGCGCAGCAGGTCGGCGACGGTGTTGACGTTGAGCTTTTCCATGATGTTGGCGCGGTGCGCCTCCACGGTCTTGATGGAAATGCCCAGGTCATCGGCGATCTGCTTGTTCAGGCGGCCGGCAACGATGCGCTCGAGCACCTGCTGCTCGCGCGTGGTCAGCTTGCCCAGCAGGTCCTTGGCGGCGCGCTGCTCGCGTGCGGCGGAATGGTCGGTGCGGGCCTTGGTCAGCATGCGCTCGACCAGTGCGCGCAGCTCGGATTCATCGAAGGGCTTTTCGATGAAGTCGATGGCGCCGCGCTTCATCGTCGATACCGCCATCGGCACGTCGCCGTGGCCGGTGATAAAGACGATGGGAATGTCGATCTGCTCGGCCAGCATGCGCTCCTGCAGTTCCGGGCCGCTCATGCCGGGCATGCGCACGTCAAGGATCAGGCACGACACCTGGCTGGCATCGTAGGCGGCGAGGAACTGCTCGGCGCTGGTGAAGCTGCGCACCTGATAGCCATTGCCCTCCAGCAGCCAGGTCAGCGAGTCGCGCATGGCTTCATCGTCGTCGACGATGAACACGGTCTCGCCGCGGTGGGGCGTGGGGTTTGGCGTTGCGGTCATGTAGTCTCCTCGGGACAACAATTCATTGCTGCGAAGTGTAACCGGCAGCGGCCCTCTGTGGCGAGACAGGCCCCCCACATCCGTGGGGGAAACGGGGCGGGCCGGCTTTTTCTGGAATCCTTGGGCATGCCCGGGCGCGAAGGCCCCGGCAACAGGGCCTGTGCTTCGGCTTAATGCTCGGCCAGCGCCGATTGCAGCGGCAGCATGATTTTAAATGTACAGCCGATGCCGTCGGCATTGTTCTCCACCCACAGGCGGCCCTGGTGCGACTCGATGATCGAGCGGCAGATGTTCAGCCCCATGCCCATGCCGTCGGACTTGGTGCTGAAGAAGGGCTCGAACAGGCGCTCCTTGGTGGCTTCGTCCACGCCCGGGCCCTGGTCGATCACGTCGATATGGACGTTGTCGCCGATCTCGCCCGGCTCCACCCGCGCGTGCAGGCGCACCACGCCGCCGGCGTGCAGGGCGGGCAGGCCGGCCATGGCCTCGACCGCGTTCTTGAGCAGGTTCACCAGCACCTGCTCGATCAGCACCGGGTCGACATAGACCGTCAGCGGCGGGGTCGGCAGGCGGGTCAGGATGGTGACGCGGCGGCGCGTGGCCTCCAGGTCGGCCAGGCCTACCGCGTCGGCGACGATGTCGTGCAGCGCGGCCTCGCGCCGCTGCGGCTGGCTGCGCTTCACGAAGCCGCGGATGCGGCTGATGATGGTGCCGGCGCGCACCGCCTGGGCCGAGGTCTTCTCCAGCACCGGGATCAGGTCCTCCGGCGTGCTGCGGCCCGAGTGCAGCCGCGCCACCGCGCCCATGCAGTAGTTGTTGATGGCCGCCAGCGGCTGGTTCAGCTCATGCGCCAGCGACGAGGCCATCTCGCCCATGGTGGTCAGGCGGCTGGTGAACTGCAGGCGCTCTTCATGCTGGCGCGCCATTTCCTCGGCGGCCTTGCGCACGGTGATGTCGGTGGCGATCTGCATCTGCGCCAGGTGGCCGTCGACCCACTGGATATAGCGGCGGCGCACTTCGAACCATTTCTGCATGTCCGGCACGAACACTTCGCGCGCATCCGATGCGTACGGCATCAGCTCGGACGCCGGCAGGCCGGCATAGGCGTCGACATAGTCGGTGTTGTCGCTGGAGACCTGGTCCTTGTCGAGGTCGTCGCCGGCCAGCTTCAGGTGGCCCTCGGCCTCCCAGCCGAACAGCTGGCGGTAATAGCGGTTGGCAAAGAGCAGCTCCGCCTTGTCGGTGGCCAGCACCGACACCGCGGCGTCCAGGCTTTCCAGCACCGTGGTGAAGCGGTCATGCGCGGCGGCCAGTTCCTCGCGCGCGCGCTTGGGCTCGGTGATGTCCGTCATCGAGCTCATCCAGCCGGTATGGCGGCCGCGGCTGTCCACCAGCGGCGACACGTACATGCGCGCATAGAAGCTGCTGCCGTCGCGGCGCATCACGCGCATCTCGTAGCCGCCGGCGGGCGACTTGCCCTGCAGGGTCAGGTCGATCTGCTTCTGCATTTCCTGCTGGTCGTTGGGCGGCCAGTAGGGGAAGGGCGGCAGGCGCCCGACCAGGTCGTTCTCCTGCCAGCCGGTCATGCGGCAGAAGGCCGGGTTGACATAGGTGATGCGGCCGTTCAGGTCGAGCGCGCGCAGGCCGATCAGCATCGAGTTTTCCATCGCGCGCCGGAACGAGGTCTCGGCCAGCAGCGCGCGCTGCGCCTCGGAGCGGCGGCTGGTGTGGCGCCACATGCTCCACAGGCTCCACAGCAGGAAGCACGACAGCCCCACCACCAGCCACAGCAGCATGTTGTTGGGCAGGTTCGACGCCGGCGGGTAGGCATCGGCGCGCAGCGACAGCGAGTGGCCCGGCGGATCCAGCAGCACCTCGTACGACAGCGCGTTGCCCGGCACCGGCCGCAATGAGGTGCTGGCGCGGGTCTGGTTGTTCTTGTCGATCAGCGAGAAGCGGTAGCGCTCGGTCAGCTCGGGCG
This sequence comes from Cupriavidus sp. FW305-46, assembly GCF_058787075.1. Classification (NCBI taxonomy): domain Bacteria; kingdom Pseudomonadati; phylum Pseudomonadota; class Betaproteobacteria; order Burkholderiales; family Burkholderiaceae; genus Cupriavidus; species Cupriavidus sp. FW305-46. The sequence continues at coordinate 27,893 of NZ_JBYSZI010000014.1, read as the reverse complement.
GCAGCAGGTGCGTCAGGATGCCGTTGATCGAGTACAGCGCGCCAAGCGTGCCGAGAAACTCGTTGTCGCGCACGATCGGCACTTCCATCAGCATGAAGCTGTCGCCGCGCTCGTTGACCAGCGGGCGCGAATAGACCACGCGCTGGGTCTCGCGCGCGGCGTCGAAGGTGTCGAGCACTTCCGGTTCGAGCGGCTGGTCCTGGTTCTCGCGCAGGCGGCTGGCGAATTCCGAGGTCGACGGCAGCGACCAGCGGCCGCGCTTGGTGGCATCGAGCCAGTTGATGAAGACGATCTCGGGGTTTTCGCGCAGGATTTCCTGCGCCGCGGTGCGGTAGGCGCCTTGCTCAAGCTGCGCGGCGGCGATGTCGCGCGCCAGCGAGGCCAGCTGGTCCTGGTTGCTTAGCAGCGACAGGCGCACGCGCTGCTGTGCCCAGGCCGCGTCGCGGTACAGGGCGTCGCGCTGCTGCTGGCGCTCGGTCTCGTGCAGGGACCACAGGATCACGCCCATGGCCACCGTGAACAGTACGATGGCAACCAGCGGGATGAACATGAACCAGCTGGTGGCCACCAGGTTGCGCCAGCGCAGCCACCACAGCCCGCGCGGTGCGGCCACGGGGGCGCCGTCGTCGGGGCCCAGCGGCTCGATCGGCCCCAGTCCGGCAGCCGGCGAAGGGGCGTGCGCGGGATCGCCTCCGGCCGCCTTGGCTGACCCCGACGCGTCGGGAGGAAGCATGGCTGCACGCAGGCTGGAAAGGAGTCGGTTGAAAAACGGCATGGGAGGGATTGACGGCTGACCGACCAGTGTACCGAGATTATTGCGGTGCGTCGCTTGGGGAAAGCGCCAATGAAAACATTGCTGCTGCGGCCGGGGCGGGCAGGCTTATGGCGCATGGCGGGCCAGCCGGGCAGTGATTCTTGGTGCGCTGCCGCATAATTCCACATTATAAAAAACGATACCGCAATTTGAAAATTTCACTTGTGCTGGACTTTGGGCTTCCATAGAATCGGTTCGACCCAAGAATGCGGGCGGCAGCCATGCGCCTGCCGCGCGGAGAAACCGGAACAGGTTTCCCGGCGGCGGCCCCGATGCAAGGCGGCATGGCGCCGGATCCGCAAGTCGGTGCGAGTCATACGTAAAGTCGTGTCCGGGCGCTGCCAGCGCGGGCGCGGATGCAAAGAATTCACCCAGGAGACAGTCATGTCCGCCGTACCAGAGCAGATTCTCGGCGCCTCGAGCGCCAACGACGCCGATCCCCAGGAAACCCATGAATGGCTCGACGCCCTGCAGGGCGTCCTGGCCGCCGAAGGTCCGGCGCGCGCCGCTTTCCTGATCGACAAGCAGATCGAATACGCACGCGTGAACGGCGTCACCCAGCCGTTCCACGCCGAGACGCAGTACATCAACACGATTCCGGTCGAGCAGCAGGCCCGCATCCCCGGCGACCAGGACATCGAGCACCGGATCCGCTCGTACACCCGCTGGAACGCCATGGCGATGGTGCTGCGCGCCAACAAGCACACCAACGTCGGCGGCCACATCTCGTCGTTCGCCTCGGCGGCCACGCTGTATGACGTCGGCTACAACCACTTCTGGCGCGCCCCGTCGGAAGCCAGCGGCGGCGACCTGGTGTTCGTGCAGGGCCACTCGGCTCCGGGCGTGTATTCGCGCGCCTTCCTGCTCGGCCGCCTGACCCAGGACCAGCTCGACAACTTCCGCCAGGAAGTGGACGGCAAGGGCATCTCGTCCTACCCGCACCCGTGGCTGATGCCGGACTTCTGGCAGTTCCCGACGGTGTCGATGGGCCTGGGCCCGATCATGGCCATCTACCAGGCCCGCTTCATGAAGTACCTGGACAGCCGCGGCCTGGCCAAGGCAGGCGACCGCAAGGTCTGGGCCTTTCTGGGCGACGGCGAGACCGACGAGCCCGAATCGCTGGGCGCGATCGGCATGGCCGGCCGCGAGAAGCTCGACAACCTGGTCTTCGTCATCAACTGCAACCTGCAGCGCCTGGACGGCCCGGTGCGCGGCAACGGCAAGATCATCCAGGAACTGGAATCCGAATTCCGCGGTGCCGGCTGGAACGTGATCAAGGTGGTGTGGGGCAGCAAGTGGGATTCGCTGCTGGCGCGCGACACCAAGGGCCTGCTGATGAAGCGCATGATGGAATGCGTCGACGGCGAGTACCAGACCATGAAGGCCAAGGACGGCGCCTACGTCCGCGAGCACTTCTTCAACACGCCTGAGCTGAAGGCGATGGTGGCCGACTGGTCCGACGACGACATCTGGCGCCTGAACCGCGGCGGCCACGATCCGCACAAGATCTACGCCGCCTACAAGTCCGCCAGCGAGCACAAGGGCCAGCCCACGCTGATCCTGGCCAAGACCATCAAGGGCTATGGCATGGGCGACGCCGGCCAGGCCATGAACGTGGCCCACCAGCAGAAGAAGATGCCGGTGGACGCGATCCGCAAGTTCCGCGACCAGTTCAACCTCCCCGTTGCCGACGACCAGCTCGAAGAGGTGCCGTACATCACCTTCCCGGAAGGTTCGAAGGAACTGGAATACATGCGCCAGGCGCGGCAGAACCTGGGCGGCTACCTGCCGGCCCGCCGCCAGAAGGCCGAAGCCCTGCCGGTCCCGCAGCTGTCCGCGTTCGACGCGCTGCTCAAGGCCACCGGCGAAGGCCGCGAAGTGTCCACCACCATGGCCTTCGTGCGGATCCTGAACACGCTGCTGAAAGACAAGCAGATCGGCAAGCACGTGGTGCCCATCGTGCCGGACGAGTCGCGCACCTTCGGCATGGAAGGCCTGTTCCGCCAGGTCGGCATCTGGAACCAGGAAGGCCAGAAGTACGTGCCGGAAGACCATGACCAGCTGATGTTCTACAAGGAATCGCAGACTGGCCAGGTGCTGCAGGAAGGCATCAACGAAGCCGGCGCCATGTGCGACTGGATCGCGGCCGCGACGTCGTACTCGACGCACGGCGTGCAGATGATCCCGTTCTACATCTACTACTCGATGTTCGGCATCCAGCGTATCGGCGACCTGTGCTGGGCCGCTGCCGACATGCGCTCGCGCGGCTTCCTGCTGGGCGGCACCGCCGGCCGCACCACGCTGAACGGCGAAGGCCTGCAGCATGAAGACGGCCACTCGCACGTGTTCCACGCCGCGATCCCGAACTGCATCTCGTACGACCCGACCTTCCAGTACGAGCTGGCGGTGGTCATGCAGGACGGCCTGCGCCGCATGTACGCCGAGCAGGAAGACGTCTACTACTACCTGACGGTGATGAACGAGAACTACGAGCATCCGGAAATGCCGGCTGGCGTGGAGCAGGACATCGTCAAGGGCATGTACCAGTTCCGCAAGGGCGTCGAGAACAGCAACGCGCCGCGCGTGCAGCTGCTGGGCTCGGGCACGATCTTCCGCGAGGTGATCGCCGCTGCTGACCTGCTCAAGAAGGACTGGGGCGTGGAGTCGGACCTGTGGGGCTGCCCGAGCTTCACCGAACTGGCCCGCGAAGGCCACGACGTCGAGCGCTTCAACCTGCTGCACCCGACCGAGACCCCGCGCGAATCGCACGTGGCCAAGAGCCTGAAGTCGGCCCGCGGCCCGGTGATCGCCTCCACCGACTACGTGCGTGCGTTTGCCGAGCAGATCCGTCCGTTCGTGCCGCGCCGCTACGTGGTGCTGGGCACCGACGGCTTCGGCCGCTCGGACACGCGCGAGAAGCTGCGCCACTTCTTTGAAGTGGACCGCTACTGGGTCACGCTGGCCGCGCTCAAGGCGCTGGCCGACGAGGGTGCGATCGGCCGCGACAAGGTTGCCGAGGCCATCAAGAAGTACAACCTCGACCCGAACAAGCCCAACCCGATGTCGGTCTGATCCGGCAGCCTGCACCAACCCCCGCAGTACGGCAACGCCGTGCCGCGGGCGCCCCGGCCAGATGCCGGACGGCGCCTTGCGGCATGGCGGCGTGACAGAAGCGGGCGGCGAAGGTAATCTCGCCGCTTGCGGATGTCGCGCGTGCCGGCCTGCCCAGGAGACACTGAATGAGTCAAGCGATTGAAATCAAGGTGCCGGATATCGGCGACTATGACGCCGTTCCCGTCATCGAAGTGCATGTGAAACCCGGCGACAGCATCAACGCGGAAGACGCGCTGGTGACGCTGGAATCGGACAAGGCCACCATGGACGTGCCCTCGCCGCAGGCCGGCGTGGTCAAGGACGTCCGCATCAAGGTGGGCGACAACGTGTCCGAAGGCTCGGTGCTGGTGATGCTGGAGGCGGCCAACGAGCCCGCCGCCGCCGCACCTGCCCCTGCTGCCGCAGCACCGGCGCCGGCCGCCGCAGCCCCCGCACCGGCTCCTGCCCCCGCAGCAGCCCCAGCCGCGGCCCCGGCCGCTGGCGGTGGCGGCACCATCGAGGTCAAGGTGCCCGATATCGGCGACTACGACGCCGTGCCGGTCATCGAAGTCCACGTCAAGGCGGGCGACACCATTAACGCCGAAGACGCCGTGGTGACGCTGGAGTCCGACAAGGCCACCATGGACGTGCCGTCGCCGCAAGGCGGCGTGGTCAAGGAAGTCAAGGTCAAGGTCGGTGACAACGTCGCCGAAGGCACGCTGCTGCTGATCCTGGAAGGCGCCGCCGCAGCCGCCGCCCCGGCAGCTGCCGCCGCGGCACCGGCTCCGGCTGCCGGCGCGCCCGCACCGGCACCGGCCCCCGCAGCCGCCGCCCCGGCACCGGCCGCAGCACCTGCTGCCGCGCCGGCCGCCGCTGGCGTAACCGGCAAGGCCGCCCACGCCAGCCCCTCGGTGCGCAAGTTCGCACGCGAGCTGGGCGTGGACGTGTCGCGCGTGCCGGGCACCGGCCCCAAGGGCCGTATCACCCAGGAAGACGTGCAGGGCTACGTCAAGGGCGTGATGAGCGGCCAGGCCGCCGCGCCCGCACAGGCCGCCGCGGCTGGCGCCGGTGGTGGCGAGCTCGGCCTGCTGCCGTGGCCGAAGGTCGATTTCACCCGCTTCGGCGAGGTCGAAAGCAAGGCCCTGTCGCGCATCAAGAAGATCTCGGGTGCCAACCTGCACCGCAACTGGGTCATGATCCCGCACGTCACCAACCATGACGAAGCGGACATCACCGAGCTGGAAGCCTTCCGCCTGCAGCTGAACAAGGAAAACGAGAAGTCCGGCATCAAGGTGACGATGCTGGCGTTCATGATCAAGGCCACGGTGGCGGCGCTGAAGAAGTTCCCGAACTTCAACGCGTCGCTCGATGGTGACAACCTGGTGCTGAAGAAGTACTTCAACATCGGTTTTGCCGCCGACACCCCGAACGGCCTGGTCGTGCCGGTGATCAAGGACGCCGACAAGAAGGGCGTGCTGGAGATCAGCCAGGAAATGAGCGAGCTCGCCAAGCTGGCCCGCGACGGCAAGCTCAAGCCGGACCAGATGCAGGGCGGCTGCTTCTCGATCTCTTCGCTGGGCGGCCTCGGCGGCACATATTTCACGCCGATCATCAACGCGCCGGAAGTGGCCATCATGGGCGTGTGCAAGTCGTACCAGAAGCCGGTGTGGGACGGCAAGCAGTTCGCGCCGCGCCTGACGCTGCCGCTGTCGCTGTCGTGGGACCACCGCGTCATCGACGGTGCCGAAGCGGCGCGCTTCAACACGTACTTCGGGCAACTGCTGGCGGATTTCCGCCGGATCCTGCTGTAAGCGGGGTTGCGCCGGGCAGGCCAGGCCGTCGGCCTGCCCGCCCCGGCGCACCACGCGCAACCGGGAGCGAGCCATGACTACCTGCGTGGTCGTGAGGAAGGGCGCCGAGGTGGCCATCGCGGCAGACGCGCTGGTGACCTTTGGCGACACGCGCCTGTCGCGCGCCTATGAGCGCAACCAGAAGGTGTTCCCGGTGGGCGATGGCTTTATCGCGCTGGCCGGGACCACCGCGCACTTCCCGGTCATGCGCACGCTGCTGGCGGGGCTTGGCGAAGAGTGCCGGCTGGGCTCGCGCGATGACGTGTTCCGCACCTTCCTGAAGGTGCATGAGAAGCTGAAGTCGGACTATTACGTCAACACCAAGGAAGACGAGGACGATCCCTACGAGTCGTCGCAGATCGTATGCCTGATCGCCAATCCGGCGGGCATCTTCGGCGTCTACTCGTACCGCGAGGTGTTTTCGTTCGACCGCTTCTGGGGTATCGGCTCGGGCCGCAACTACGCGCTGGGCGCGATGCATGCGGTCTATGACCGGCCGGACCTGGATGCGGGCGAGATCGCGCGCATCGGCGTCGATGCAGGCGTGGAGTTCGACAAGAGTTCGGCGGGGCCGATCGAGGTGCACACCGTGCGGCTGCACGAGGGTGACGCCGCACCGGCGCCGGCGCCTGGCGGTGCCTCGGGCGGCAATCCGGCAACCGGCAGTACGGCACCCGACAGCGTGGCAACCAACAACGACGGCGCGCCCTGAAGCCGAGAGGCGGGCGCGCATAGAGGAGCAAACATGAGTGTGATCGAAGTCAAGGTGCCGGATATCGGCGATTTCGACGCGGTGGAAGTGATCGAGGTGCTGGTCAAGTCCGGCGACACGGTCGAGGTGGAACAGTCCCTGATCGTGCTGGAATCCGACAAGGCCAGCATGGACGTGCCGTCGTCGGCCGCCGGCAAGGTGGTCGAGGTCAAGGTCAAGGTCGGCGACAAGGTCGGCCAGGGCGCGGTGATCTGCACCATCGAGGCCCAGCAGGCCGCGGCCGCCCCGGCGCCCGCGCAAGCTCCGGCACCGGCGCAGGCTCCCGCACCCGCGGCGGCGGCTCCGGCCCCGGCTCCTGCTGCCGCCAGCCACAGCGGTGGCGCCGATATCCAGTGCGAGATGCTGGTGCTGGGCGCCGGCCCCGGCGGCTACTCGGCCGCCTTCCGCGCCGCAGACCTGGGCATGAATACCGTGCTGGTGGAGCGCTACAGCACGCTTGGCGGCGTCTGCCTGAACGTGGGCTGCATCCCGTCCAAGGCGCTGCTGCACAATGCCGCGGTGATCGACGAAGCCAAGGCGCTGGCCGCCCACGGCATCCTCTTCGGCGAAGCCAAGATCGACCTGGACGGCCTGCGCCACTACAAGAACCAGGTGGTCGGCAAGCTCACCGGCGGCCTGGCCGGCATGGCCAAGGCGCGCAAGGTGCAGGTGGTGCGCGGCATCGGCAACTTCCTCGACCCGCATCACATGGAGGTCGAGCTGACTGAAGGCGAGGGCAAGCGCAGCACCGGCAAGAAGACCGTGATCCGCTTCGAGAAGGCCATCATCGCTGCCGGCAGCCAGGCGGTGAAACTGCCGTTCATCCCGGAAGATCCGCGCATCGTCGACTCGACCGGCGCGCTGGAGCTGCCCGAAGTGCCTAACAAGATGCTGGTCATCGGCGGCGGCATCATCGGCCTGGAAATGGCCACGGTGTACAGCACGCTGGGTGCCGACATCGACGTCGTGGAAATGCTCGACGGCCTGATGAACGGCGCTGACCGCGACCTGGTCAAGGTCTGGGAAAAGAAGAACAAGGACCGCTTCGGCAAGGTCATGCTGAAGACCAAGACCGTCGGCGTGGAAGCCAAACCGGACGGCATCTACGTCAAGTTCGAAGGCGAGGCCGCGCCGGCCGAGCCGCAGCGCTACGACCTGGTGCTGGTGTCGGTGGGCCGCTCGCCCAACGGCAAGCGCATCAGCGCAGAGAAGGCCGGCGTGGCCGTGAGCGAGCGCGGCTTTATCAACGTCGACAAGCAGATGCGCACCAATGTGCCGCATATCTTTGCGATCGGCGATATCGTCGGCCAGCCGATGCTGGCGCACAAGGCGGTGCATGAAGCCCACGTTGCCGCTGAGGCCGCGCATGGCGAGAAGGCTTACTTCGATGCCAAGCAGATCCCGTCGGTGGCCTTCACCGATCCGGAAGTGGCCTGGGCTGGCCTGACCGAAGACGAGTGCAAGGAGAAGGGGATCAAGTACAGCAAGGGCGTGTTCCCCTGGGCGGCTTCGGGCCGCGCCATCGCCAACGGCCGCGACGAAGGCTTCACCAAGCTGATCTTCGACGAGGAAACCCATCGCGTGATCGGCGGCGGCATCGTCGGCACGCATGCGGGCGACCTGATCAGCGAGGTCTGCCTGGCGATCGAGATGGGCGCCGATGCGGTGGATATCGGCAAGACCATCCATCCGCACCCGACGCTGGGTGAATCGATCGGCATGGCGGCGGAGATCTATGAAGGTACGTGTACTGACGTGCCGCCGCCGCGCAAGCGCTGAGCGCCGTTCGCTGCAAGCGAGAATGCCCGCCTGGCCAGGCGGGCATTTTCATCGCCAATTATGCAATTAACCGCCAGGAATTGCCGGCGTCCCACGAGGTCTGCCTGCCAGCACCGCTCGCGTCGGCGGCCAAGGTGCAGATTGCGACAGGAGCGGTGCAAGACCTTCGCTGCCTATACTGAATGGAGCCGCCATGCACCCCAAGGCGACCGAGGCCGGCGCTGCATATTCGGGCGCGGCCGATCGCTGCCGGATGCCTGCTGGCGGGATCCGGTGGCCCCCGGTGGCTACCGTTCAGCTGACAAGGAGGCACGACGTGTTCAGGCATCTTCTTGTTGCGGTAGACGGCTCCGCTCTGGCCGAAGCGGCCTTTCGCAAGGCACTGGCGTTCGCGCAGGAGACGCAGGCCAGCATTACGGCGCTGCGCGCCTGCCCGGATTTTCACATCACGACTTACCACACCGAAATGCTCACCGACACGCGAGAGCAGTTCGAAGAGGCTGTCCTCGAGGACGCATCGAAATACCTCGACGGCATCGCGCGAGAGGCCGCCGCGGCAGGCGTGCCCTGCGACACCAGCAGCGTGGTCGACGATCATCCCTACGATGCCATCATCAAGGCTGCAGAAGAAAACGATTGTGACCTGATTGTCATGGCGTCTCATGGGCGCCGGGGTGTGAAGGGGCTGTTGATTGGCAGCGAAACCCTGAAGGTACTGACCCACAGCAAGATTCCGGTGCTGGTCTATCGCTAGATGTCGCGTGAATGGGCCGCCGGCATTGATGACGCCGGATACGTTCGTGATGCCACCATGGTTGCCTGTCATGGGCGCCATAAAGGATCTGCCATGAGCACTCGCCGCTATGTCGTGATGATCGACCAGCCCAGGGACGTTGCCGACGAGCAGATGGCAGAGTACATCAAGCATGCCATCGCCGGATGGGGTGCCGGATTGCCCCCGCCTCCGGCGGACAGCCCGTTCTTCGACCTGGATGTCTTGTCGGTAACCGTGATCAGCAAGCCGCACAAGGACCATTTATGAAGGATGTGCCCGGTTCAGGGAGCTATGCCGGCCGCTACTGGCATTTCCTGGATGACGGCCGCATGCAATGCGACCTGTGCCCGCGCCACTGCCGCCTGCATGGCGAGCAGCGCGGCGCTTGCTTCGTGCGCCAGCGGGTCGGCGATCGGATGGTGCTGACCGCCTATGGCCGCTCGTCGGGCTTCTGCATCGACCCCATCGAAAAGAAGCCGCTCAACCACTTCTACCCGGGCTCCGCCGTCCTGTCGTTCGGCACGGCCGGCTGCAACCTGGCCTGCAAGTTCTGCCAGAACTGGGATATCAGTAAATCGCGCGAGATGGAGACCCTGGCCGATGCGGCCATGCCCGAAGCGATCGCCGCATCGGCGGCGGCGCACGGTTGCAAGAGCGTGGCCTTCACCTACAACGACCCGGTGATCTTCGCCGAGTACGCCATGGACATAGCCGATGCCTGCCACGAACTGGGCATCAAGGCGGTGGCGGTGACCGCAGGATATATGGGCGCCGAGGCGCGGCGTGATTTCTACGCCAGGATGGATGCGGCAAACGTCGACCTGAAAGGCTTCAGCGACGCGTTCTATGTTGCCTTCACCGGGGCGCACCTGCAGCCGGTACTGGAGACGCTCCAGTACCTGAAGCACGAAACCGATGTCTGGCTCGAGATCACGACGCAGCTCATTCCCGGCAAGAACGACAGCGATGACGAGATTCGCGCCGAGGCCCGGTGGATTGCCAGGGAGCTTGGTCCCGACGTGCCGCTGCACTTCACCGCATTCCATCCGGACTACAAGATGCGCGACGTGCCGCCGACACCATGTTCCACCCTTGTGCGCGCCCGCAAGCACGCGCTGGCGGAGGGACTGCATTACGTCTACACCGGCAACGTCCACGACACCGCCGGTGCCACCACCCATTGCCCCGCTTGCCGCGCGCAGCTCATCGTGCGCGACTGGCACGCGATCGAAAGCTATCGCCTGACTCCCACGGGAACTTGCCCGGACTGCCTTGCGCAGATTGCGGGACGTTTCGGGAATTTTGAGCGTCAGTTCGGGCGGCGGCGGATTCCTGTGCGCATCGGGGAATAGGGCGCAAGCTGGTGGAAAGGTGAAGAACAAAAAAAAGCCCGACCTGTAGAGGTCGGGTTTAACGATACCTTTGGACAAGGAGACCGCGGTACCGAGGAGACATCGGCAGACAAGGCAGCGCCGATGCAGCTCAGTCAGGGCACTACCTTCATCGTTGGCAAAGCACACCGCAAACGCCAGGCGTCGATATGCTTTGCCAACGGACCGGCCGCAGCCGGTCCATCTTCAACGAAGGCAGCTATCAGGCAGCCGTCGTCTTCTTCGCCGTGGCCGTACGGGCCGTGGCGCTGGCTTGCTGGGCAGCCTTGGTGGCAGCCGTTGCCGCAGCCTGGAAGTTGGTTTCAGCGATTTCGACCGCTTGCTTGGTCGCCTTCTGCACCGACTCGTAGGCGTTGTTGGCAGCGGAGATCGCCGACTTCACGATGGCCACGGTCGATTCCGAACCGGCCGGGGCGTTCTTGGCGAGGTTCTCGACCAGCGCTTGCACGTTCTTCGAGCCTTCGGCCAGTTGGGCCTCAGCTACCTTGGTGAACTCGCTCTGGGTTTCCGAAGCGATTTCATACAGGTGGCGGGTGTAGGCCAGGGTCTTTTCGGCAACCGGCTGCACGGCTGCGGCCTGGATGGCCAGCAGTTCCTGCGCGTCCTTGGCCGACAGCGCCTTCTTGGCGTTGTCAACGCCTTCTGCGAACGAAGTCTTGACGACCTGCAGGTTCAGCTCGACGAGCTTTTCGACGCCTTCAAACGCCTTGGTGGTCAGGCCGAACAGCGTTTCGAGGTTGGCCTTTTGCGCTGCTGCAACTTGTTCCGGGGTGAGGATCATTGCTGGTCTCCAGTGGTGAACTTCAAGGTCTAGCAAATTAAGCCGCCTAGATGTCAGGGCCGTGACGGTGTTGTGCCCGATTCGGCCAGCCCAGGCGTGTGGGTGGGTCAAGGCGCATTTTTTATTTGGTGCGCCGCAACAATTCCTATTTTAGAGCTGCACGATTCAATGTCAAGCGGATTTTGTGCAATGCACAAACAACGTTGCTGGCGATACACGGGTGCGGCCGTGACGCCACTCCGGGGGGCTCCGGGCGATGGCCGGGCAGGGGGTGCTACCATCGCAGATTGCCCGCGCCGGGAACCAACAAAGACGTGAACAGAACCGCCCAGGCCACTTCCATGCTCGCTTTCTACGCCGACCATTTTGTGCTGCCACTGCCACCCGGGCACCGTTTCCCGATGCGCAAGTACAGCATGCTGCGCGATGCCGTCGCGGCGCAGGTGCCGGGGCTGCGCCTGGTGGAGGCGCCGCGCGCGGGCGACGATGCCTTGTTGCTGGCGCACACGCCCGGGTACGTGCAGGCCGCGTCAGCCGGCACGCTCGACGCGGCGCGCCAGCGCGAGATCGGCTTCCCGTGGTCCGAGGCCATGGTGGAACGCTCGCGGCGCTCCGCAGGCGCCACCATCGAGGCCTGCCGGACGGCGCTGCGCGAAGGCATTGCCGTGAACCTGGCGGGCGGCACCCACCATGCGTATGCCGACAAGGGCGGCGGCTTCTGCGTGTTCAACGATGCCGCGATTGCGGCGCGCGTGCTGCAGCGCGATGGCGCCGTGCGCCGCGTGGCCGTGGTCGACCTGGACGTGCACCAGGGCAACGGCACCGCGTCGATCCTGCAAGGCGATCCGTCCGTGTTCACGCTGTCGCTGCATGGCGAGAAGAACTATCCGTTCCGCAAGGAGGCCAGCGACCTGGACGTCGGCCTGCCGGACGGCTGCGACGACGACACCTATGCGCAGGCGCTGCAGGCGGCGCTGGACACGCTGTTCAGCCGCTTCGATCCCGAGCTGATCATCTACCTGGCCGGCGCCGATCCGCATGAGGGCGATCGCCTCGGGCGGCTCAGGCTGACCCTGGCGGGCCTGGCACGGCGCGACCGGCTGGTGTTCGATGCCGCGCATGCACGCCAGTTGCCGGTGGCGGTGGCGATGGCGGGCGGCTACGGCAACCAGATCGAGGACACGGTTGCGGTCCACGCGCAGACCGTAAGCCTGGCCGCGCAATATCACGCGCGCCATGCACAGGCGCTGCTGGCCACATGAGCGGCGTGATGGAGCAAGGCGGCGCAGCAGCGTCAAGCGCCCGCACCACGCTGTGGGTGGCGTCGATGCCGTGGCTGTTCGTGCTGATCTGGAGCACCGGCTTTATCGTCGCCAAATACGGCATGCCGTATGCGGAGCCGATGACCTTCCTGTTCCTGCGCTTTGCCGGCGTGGTGGTGCTGATGGTGCCATTCGTGCTGCTGGCGCGCGTGCCGCTGCCGCGCCTGCCAGGCAAGGCGCAAACGGACTGGCGCGCGGTCGGGCATATCGCCGTAGCGGGGCTGCTGCTGCAGACGGGCTACCTCGGTGGCGTCTGGGCTGCGATCAAGCTTGGCATGCCTGCCGGCGTATCGGCGCTGATCGTCGGCATGCAGCCGATCCTGACCGCGCTGATCGCCACGCGCATGGGTGAGCGCATCGGCGCGCGCCAGTGGCTGGGCCTGCTGCTCGGCATCGCCGGCGTGGCGCTGGTGGTGGCCAACAAGCTCGGTGCCAGCGGACTCACACCGGCAAGCCTGGCACTGGCGGGTGGCGCCTTGCTCAGCATCACCGTCGGCACGGTCTACCAGAAGCACTTCTGCCCGGTGTTCGACCTGCGCATGGGCTCGGTGATCCAGTTCGCCGCTGCGGCACTTGCGTGCGTGCCGTTCATGTTCCTCTTTGAAACCCGCGCAGTGCAGTGGCGTGCCGCGATGCTTGGTGCCATGGCGTGGTCGGTGGTGGCGCTGTCGATCGGCGCGATCTCGTTGCTGTTCCTGCTGATCCGGCGGGGCGCGGCCACCAAGGTGTCGAGCCTGATGTACCTGACGCCGCCCACTACCGCGGTGATGGCCTGGCTGCTCTTCGGTGAGCGCTTTCCGCCGCTGGCCGCTGCCGGGATGGTGCTCGCGGCGCTTGGTGTCGCACTTGTCATCCGCCGGTAGTGTCGCGTATGCGGCTACTTCAGTATTCCTATCCCATCCTGTCCCGTCCACGTCTCATGAAACCGCAAGCCGAGTCGCGCAGTGCCTATCCGTACTTCCAGCCGATCACCACGCGTTGGATGGATAACGATGTCTATGGCCACGTTAACAACGTTGTCTACTACAGTTACTTTGATACCGTGGTGAATACCTACCTGATCCGGCAGGGCGTGCTCGATGTCACGTCGGGCGACACGATCGGGCTGGTGATCGAGACGCAGTGCAACTACTTCTCGTCGCTGAGCTTTCCCGAGACCGTGGTGGCCGGCCTGCGCGTGGCAAGGCTGGGTACGTCGAGCGTGCGCTATGAGGTCGGGCTGTTCAGCGGCGACAACGAGACCGCCGCCGCGCAGGGGCATTTCATCCACGTCTATGTCGATCGCGCCACGCGCCGGCCGGTGCCGTTGCCGGAGCCGCTGCGCGAGGCGCTGCTGCCGTTGGTGATGACCGACGCGGTGACGGGCGGGCAAGGGGAAGAACGGGGCAACAGGAGATGAACAAGATGTCCCACGAGGTGCAATTCGGTTCGCAGGATGCCGTGGACTGCGTGGATCGCGCGATCCTGACGCGGCGTTCGGTGCGGGCCTTTCTCGATACGCAGGTGTCGCGCCGGACCGTCGAAGAAATCCTGGCCGTAGCCAGCCGTGCGCCGTCGGGCACCAATACGCAGCCGTGGCGCGTCTATGTGCTGTCCGGCGAGGCCAAGGCCAAGCTGTGCGCCGATGTGCTGGGCGCTTACGAAGACCCCGAGCGCGACAGCAAGTACCTGGAAGAGTATCCGTACTACCCACGCGAGTGGGCTGATCCCTACTTGTCGCGGCGGCGCAAGGTGGGCTGGGACCTGTACGGGCTGCTTGAGATCAGCCGCGAAGACAAGGCGCGCATGCATGAGCAGCACGCGCGCAATTTCCGTTTCTTCGATGCGCCGGTGGGGATGATCTTCACCATCGACCGCATCATGGAGCAGGGCAGCTGGCTGGACTACGGCATGTTCCTGCAAAGCATCATGGTCGCCGCCCGGGCGCGCGGACTTGATACCTGTCCGCAGGCGGCGTTCACGCAGTTCCACAAGATCATTGGCAGCCACCTGCGGCTGCCACCGGAGGAAATGGTGGTATGCGGCATGTCACTGGGTTTTGCCGACCCGGAAGCGATCGAGAACCAACTGATGACGGAACGTGAGCCGGTCAGCGGGTTCGCGCGTTTCCTCTCATAGCAAAGTTTGAGAAAAGTTTGTATCAATGTGTAACGATGAGTGCCGATATACAAGACGACGTCCGTGTATTGGCTGGGAGTGTTCCAAGGGGCAGCAAGGTGAACCCGGGTACGCCTGGGGCAAGCCAGAGGCGGTTCGCATGCAAACGTGACCTTTTGGTTGCTTTTTCCACAATGTGGAAATGTTTGCAAATCGAACTTTAAGGAGCGTCTGTAAGTCTTTAATCTTGCTAACAATTTCTTTCTTTCCTACACTAGCGCCATTCCTATGCGCTGAACGAATCATGTTCCGGTCTGATTCCATTTTTTCCAGATTCTTCGGCTCCGCACCCCTGTCCGCTGTTGCCACCGCGGTCCTGGTATCGGTGTCGATGGTCGCGGCACCTGTGGCCGAAGCGGCCACCAAGTCCGCAACTACCCAAAAAACGTCCAAAAAGCAGGCAAAATCGGTTAACGCCGAGAAAAAGAGTGCTTCGAAGGCTGTTGCCAAGAGCTCGCGTAGCGGCAAGGTTGCCAAGCGCGAAGCAAGCAGCACACGCAAAGTGGTGGTGCTGAAAAATGGCAAGCGCCATATTGTCGTGGCCCAGCGCGCCGCACCCGTGCGCGCCGCCTTCACCCCGGCCAAGCCGTCGCTGGGCGAAGCCATGGGCTTGCGCGACACCGACGACGCGCTGGCACTGCGTTCCAGCGTGGCACTGGTGATGGACCAGAACTCCAACGAGGTGCTGTTCCAGAAGAACGCCAGTGCGGTGCTGCCGATCGCTTCGATCACCAAGCTGATGACCGCGCTGGTGGTGATGGACGCCCGCCTGCCGATGGACGAAGTGCTGACCATCTCCGAGGAAGACCGCGACACCGAAAAGCACAGCGGCTCGCGCCTGCGCTTTGGTACGCAGCTGACGCGCCAGGAACTGCTGCTGCTGGCGCTGATGTCGTCTGAGAACCGCGCTGCGTCGGCACTGGGCCGCAACTACCCGGGCGGCCTGCCGGCCTTTGTCCAGGCGATGAACCGCAAGGCCCGCGAGCTGGGCATGAACGACAGCCACTTCGTCGATTCCAGCGGGCTGTCGAGCAGCAATGTGTCGAGCGCGACGGACCTGGTGCGCATGGTCAACGCGGCGTACCGCAACCCGACCATCCGCGAGTTCTCGACGCAGACCGAGCATGAGGTCAACGTGCTGGGCCGCACCCAGCACTACGTCAGCACCAACCGCCTGGTGCGCGGCGGCAACTGGGAGATCGGCCTGCAGAAGACCGGCTTTATCTCCGAAGCCGGCCAGTGCCTGGTGATGCAGGCCAAGGTCCAGGGCCGCAACGTGGTGATGGTGTTCCTGGACTCGGCCGGCAAGCTGTCGCGCTTTGCCGATGCCAACCGCGTCAAGGACTGGCTGGAGCATGCGCCGTCGCCATCGTCGCCGCAGCGTGGTTTCCCGTCGTCGCCGAACCTGACACAGGCTCCGGGCGGCGCGCACGCGATCCTGGCTTCGCAGCAGTCGCGCGGCATCTGATACGGAATGCCTGACCGGAAAAAAACGCGCCGTGCCACGGCGCGTTTTTCTTTCTGGCGGCCGCGGCCGTCAGAGCAGCTTGCCTGGGTTCATGATCCCGGCCGGGTCGAACACGGCCTTGATCTCGCGCATCAGCCGCAGTTCCAGCGGGTCCTTCATGGCCAGGAAGGCATGGCGCTTGAGCTGGCCGATGCCATGCTCGGCGCTGATGCTGCCGCCGTAGCGCATTACTTCGTCCAGCACCGCGTCGGTCACCGCATCGCCTCGCGTGGCCGCCCAGTCCTTGGGCGCGCCGGCCGGGCGCGAAAGGTTGTAGTGCAGGTTGCCGTCGCCGAAGTGCCCGAAGATAAAGGGCCGGATGGCGGGATCGAGCCCACGCAGCCGCGTTTCCATCGAGGTCATGAAGGCCGGGATCTGCTCGATCGGCAGCGAGATGTCGTGCTTCAGGTGCGGGCCGTCCGCGCGCTGCGCCTCGGAGATTTCCTCGCGCAGTTTCCACAGCGCCTGCAATTGTGCGAGTGAGGCAGACACGGCTGCATCGAGGCACAGCTCGCGCTCCAGCGCTTCGCCGATAACGCGTTCGAGCAACGCGTTCAGCGCATCTTCGTCCGTGGTGTCGGCCAGTTCCACCAGTACATAGGCGGGGTAGCGTTGCGCGAACGGCTCCTGCACGCCCTCTGCGTGCGTGAGCACCAGGTCCAGGCAATCGCCGGTAAAGAACTCGAACGCCTGCAGGCGCGCGCCGCATTGCTCAAACAGCAGTTCATAGAGTGCCAGCGACTGCGCCGGCGAGGCCACCGCCGCCAGCACCACACTGCGCGTGTCGGTGCGCGGGAACAGCCGCAGCGCGGCCGCGGTGATTACGCCAAGCGTACCTTCGGAGCCGACCAGCAGCTGCTTCAGGTCATAGCCGGTATTGTCCTTGCGCAGCGTGCGCAGGCCATGGAAGACCTCGCCGTTGGGCAGCACCGCTTCCACGCCCAGCACCAGTTCGCGCGCCATGCCATAGCGCACCACGTTCACGCCGCCGGCATTGGTCGCAAGGTTGCCGCCGATCTGGCACGAGTCTTCGGCGGCCAGCGACAGCGGCAGCAGCCGGTTGGCGTCTTGCGCCGCGCGGCGCAGGTTGCCGAGGATGCAGCCGGCCTCGGCAACCATGGTGTTGGCGATGGTGTCGAGCGAGCGCACCGCGTTCATGCGGTCCAGGCTCAGCACCACGTTCTGCGTCTGTGCATCGGGCGTGGCGCCGCCGCACAGGCCGGTATTGCCGCCGCGCGGCACCACCGGCACCGCGGCCTGCTGGCACAGCGCCAGCGCGCGCGAGACTTCGTCCACGGTGCGCGGCCGCAGCACGGCCTGGGCCTGGCCGCGATAGATGCCGCGCCAGTCGGACAGCCACGGGGCGATGTCGTCGGGGTTGGTCAGGACGGTGTCGGCGCCGAGGGCCTCGGTGAGGCGCTGGGCGAATTGGCCGGTTTGCATGATGGCGGTGTCGTCTCAGGAAAGGGAAGGGGAGCTGGCTGCGCGCGCTGGCGACGCTTCATCGGCGCGCGTGCGCAGCGCCAGGCCAAGCCGGCGCGCCGCGCATTGCAGGTGCATCACCGCGGCCGCGCGGGCGGCCGCGGCATCGCCACGGCGGATGGCATCGACGATCGCTTCATGCTCGGCATGCACGGTCTCGGCCAGGCCTGCCTGGCGCAGCGTATTGGCGCGCGCGGTGGCCACGGCCTGATGCAGCTGCAGGTTCAGGTACTGCAGCAGCTGGCGGTAGTAGGGGTTGTGCGTGGCGGCGGCAATGCCGATATGGAAGGCGGCGTCGATATCGGCCGCCGGCTGCGGGTCATAGAGATGAGCGCGCAGCCGCTGCAGCAGTGCACTCAGTGCGGCCACGTCCACATCGGTGCGGCGCACGGCGGCCAGCGCCGCGGCGGCGCCTTCCAGGTCGATGCGCAGGTCGTACAGGTCGGCCAGCCCGCTGGCGTCGATATCGGGTTCGCGTGGCAGCTGGAATCCCGCCGCGCCGGTACGCGAGCGCACCGTGCAGCCGACGCCCTGGCGTGACTCGACGAAGCCCTGCGAACGCAGGTGCTCGGTGACTTCGCGGATCACCGCGGCGCTGACGCCGTACTGCTCGGCCAGCTGCCTGCCGGTCGGCAACCGGCTGCCGACCGGGTAGGCGCCGCTTTCGATATCGGCGCGCAGCTGGCGGGTGACCTGTTCGGTGAGGGTGACGGCACGGGTTCGCATGGGAGCCGATTATAAGGTTTGCTGGTTATCTGAAAACTAAGGGTAAACCATTGAATTGAGATGGCCGCAGCCCCAAAGCAAAACGCGCGGACTGCCATGATGGCAGCCCGCGCGTTGGCGGTGGCTGGCGATTCGGTCTTCAGGCGGCGGCTTCGGTCACGTAGCCCATGCCGCGCGAGATTTGCAGCGCCGTGTCCTTCAGGTTTTGCAGCCAGCTGTCCTGCAGCCGGTCGGCCGGCGCCGACAGCGACAGCCCGGCAACCAGCCGGCGCGAGTCGTCATAGATGCCGGCGGCAATGCAGCGCACGCCCAGTTCCAGCTCTTCGTTGTCGCGCGCATAGCCGTTGGAGCGCACCCAGCTGAGCTCCCGCTCGAGCTTGGTCAGGTCGGTGATCGAGGTGCGCGTATGCCCGGCCAGCCCGGTGCGGGTGGCGTAGTTGCGCACGCGCGCGGCTTCGTCCGCGGCCAGGAACAGCTTGCCGACTGAGGTCAGGTGCAGCGGCGCGCGGCCGCCGATGGCGCGCACCACCTGCATGCCCGAGCGCTCGCTGTAGGCGCGCTCGATGTAGACGATTTCATCGCCCTGGCGCACCGACAGGTTCACGGTCTGGCCGGTGACGCGGTGCAGCGCGCGCATCGGCGCCAGCGCCGCGTCGCGCACCGACAGGCGTGCCTTGACCAGGTTGCCCAGTTCCAGCAGCCGCATGCCGAGCCGGTAGCTGCCGGGATCGGAACGGTCGACAAAGCGGCAGGCCACCATGTCGTTGAGGATGCGGTGGGCGGTGGAGGGATGCAGCCCCGTGGCCAGGGACAGCTCTTTCAGGCTGACCGGGTCGGCGTGCTGCGCGAGCGCGTCCAGCAGGGTCATCATGCGCTCGATGACCTGGATGGACGTCTTGCCGGGTGACTTGTCTGCGTCGGACATAGATGGAAAAAAGAGAAATGTTGCTTTGCGGCATTTTTAAGCGTCTGCCTGATTCTATCTCGCATTGTGAAAATTTCAATAGGTGAAATGACATTACCGTAAGAATCGCCCGGTGATGTTGCTCCCGGAAGTGATGTGCATTGCACCGGATTCACGCCCTTGCTGAACGGTTTGTGCGCCACGTGCGACGCAAACGCGCATAATTGCGGGGTTTCGGGGTCTGGAGAAGTCGACAATGCGAGTTGGTCTGTTCGCCACCTGCCTGGTGGACCTGATGCGTCCGGAAATCGGGTTTTCGGTGCTCAAGCTGCTGGAAGCCGCCGGCTACGAGGTCATGGTGCCTGAGGCGCAGACCTGCTGCGGCCAGCCGGCCTACAACTCGGGCGAGCGCGCGGTGTCGCGCGACCTCGCGGAGAAATTCCTGCGCGAGTTCGAGATGTTCGACTACATCGTGGTGCCGTCGGGCAGCTGCGGCGGCATGATCCGGCAGCATTACGGCGACCTGCTGCACAACGATCCCGAACTCAACGGCCGCTACGAGCGCCTGCGCGAACGCGTGTTCGAGCTGACGGATTTCCTGGTCAACGTGGCCAGGGTGCAGACGCTGCCGTCGTCGTTCTCGGGCCATGTCACCTACCACGATTCCTGTTCCGGCCTGCGCGAGCTGGGCGTCAAGCAGCAGCCGCGCGAGCTGCTGTCGCGGCTGCCGGGCGTGCAGCTGACCGAAATGAAGGATTGCGAAGCCTGCTGCGGTTTTGGCGGCACCTTCTCGGTCAAGTACGGCAATATCTCGACCGCGATCGTCGACGAGAAGTGCGCCAACATCAAGGCCAGCGGCGCCGATACGGTGGTGCTGGGCGACCTGGGCTGCATCCTCAATATCGAAGGCCGCCTGCGCCGCACCGGCGACAGCAGCACGCGCGTGCTGCATATCGCCCAGGTGCTGGCGGGCGACGCCTGACATCCGCTGAAATCCGGGGAATCGCCACGATGCAAGTCCACAGCATGGAATTCAAGGCGCGCGCCGGCCAGAAGCTGGCCGACCAGCGCCTGCAGCAGAACCTGAAGAAGCTTTCGACCAAGTTCGTCACGGCCCGCGCCGACGCGATCCTCGACATCGACTTCGACGCCACGCGCGAGGCACTGAAAGAGCGCCGCAACCGCGCGCTGGAAAACCTCGACGTCTGGCTCGCCACCTTCGAAGAGAACGCGACCAGGCGCGGCGCCACGGTGCTGTTTGCCGAGACCACCGCCGATGCCGCGCGCCTGGTGGCCGAGATCGCGCAGAAGCACGGCGTGAAGAAGGTCATCAAGAGCAAGTCCATGGTGACCGAGGAAATGCGCCTGAACCAGGTGCTGGGCGAGATGGGCGTGCAGAGCATCGAGACCGACCTGGGCGAATACATCCTGCAGATCAACGACTCGGAACCGCCGTCGCACATCATTGCGCCGGTGGTGCACAAGGACAAGGACGAGATCGCCGACCTGTTCGCCAGGGTCCACCACAAGCCGCGGCTGACCGAGATCCCGGAGATGACGCGCGAGGCGCGCGAAGTGCTGCGGCCCGAGTTCCTGAGCGCCGACATGGGCGTCACCGGCGGCAACTTCATCATTGCCGAGACCGGCTCGGTGGCGGTGGTCACCAACGAGGGCAACGAAGGCATGTGCACGGTGCTGCCGCGCGTGCACGTGGCCGTGACCGGCATCGAAAAGGTGCTGCCGACGCTGGAAGACCTGGCCACGGTGATGCGCCTGCTGCCGCGCTCGGCCACCGGCCAGGCCATCTCGAACTACTTCTCGCTGCTGACCGGCCCGCGCGCCGAGGGCGAGCGCGACGGCCCCGAGCATATGTATTTCGTGCTGGTCGATGGCGGCCGCACCGGGCTGATCGGCGGCGACTTCCAGGAGATGCTGCGCTGTATCCGCTGCGGCGCCTGCATGAATCATTGCCCGGTGTACCAGAAGATCGGCGGCCATGCCTATGGCTGGGTCTACCCGGGCCCAATGGGCAGCGTGCTGACGCCGAGCTATGTCGGCCTCGCCAATGCGATCGACCTGCCGCAGGCGGCGACCATGTGCGGCGAGTGCAACCGCGTGTGTCCGGCCTCGATCCCGCTGTCCGACTTGCTGCGCAAGCTGCGCGAGAAGCAGATGGAGCGCGGGCTGCGCCCGTGGCAGGAACGCTTCGCGCTGCAAGTGTGGGGCTACGTCGCCAAGCGCCCGGAGCTGTACGCCTTTGCCACTCGCATCGGCGCCTGGCTGCTGGGCCGCATGGGCGGCAGCAACAAGCTGATTGCCAGCCTGCCGATGGCGGGCAAGGGCTGGACCGAAACCCGCGACATGCCGGCCCCGTCGGGCCGCACGTTCCGCGAACTGTACAAGGAAAGGAGGGCACGTTCATGAGCGCAACCAACCGCGAAGCCCTGGCGCGCATGCGTGCCGCACTGGACCAGCACCTGGCGGGATCGATGCCCGCCGCCGACCTGGTGCGCGCCTGGCGCGAAGCCGGCAGCGGGCTGGCGCTGCCGCCGGTCTACGGGCAGGCGATGGAAGAGCTGCTGCGCCGCATGGAGATGTCCGCGGTGTTTGCGCAGGACAGCTGCTCGTTCTCCAGCACGGCGGTGACGGAGCAGATGGGGCGCTGGCTGGACAAGGCCGCGACGGTCTGACGCCAGCCACTCAGCGCGTCAGCGCTTCATCATCGCCGTCAGCGTATCGACGAATTCCAGCGACAGCCGCGACAGCGGCTCGGTCTGCATATGGAAAATCTGCACTGAGGCATTGACCTTGGTGCGCACCGGCACCGCGAAAATATTGGGCCAGGCCGCGCCAAACACGGTCATGGCGTCGACCAGCGCGATGCCGGCGCCGGCCTGCGCCAGCGCGCGCGCCACATGCGCCTGTTCAACCTGGACGCGCATATCGGGCTGGTCGCCCTCGTTGCCGAACATCTCATGCACCAGCAGGCCGAACGGGACGTCCGGCCCGTAGCCGATCAGGTCTTCGCCGATCAGGTCGGCCGGGCGCACCCACTTGCGCGCGGCCAGCGGGTGCCCTGCCGGCACCAAGGCCACGATCGGGTTCTTCACCAGCAGTCGTGCTTCCAGGTTGGGATGCACCAGCGGCATGTTCGACACCGCCAGATCCACCTGCCCCGACAGTACCGCGCGCAGCATATTGCCCGGAATCTGCGTACGCACCACCACCCGCACCGCCGGGTGCGCCGCGCGGAAGCCGGCGATTGCACGCGGCAACACGGTCTGGCCCAGGTTGGGGCTGCATGAGATGCGCAGGCTGCCGGTGCGGTTGGCGGCAAGGTCTTCGGCGATCTCGTTGACGCGCTCGATGCCTTCGTAGACCGCATTCACTTCCCCCAGCAAGCGCCGCGCCTCCGGCGTGGGGTAAAGCCGTCCCTTGGTGCGGCGGAACAATTCCAGTCCAAGGCGTTGCTCGGTGTGCGACATCAGCCGGCTGATTGCCGGCTGCGACACATACAGCAGCTTGGACGCACCGCTGATCGAGCCGGTCAGCATGACCGCGCGGAACACCTCGATCTGGCGCAGGTTCATTTTCATGGCATTAACCTGATGTTAAGGCTGGCGGACATATAAGCATATGACAGTCAATGGCGCCATACCTACACTGAATTCCATCGAAACACGCCGAGCCTTTGCAACGCAGGCACGGCACCACATGGAAGCGCGGCGGCCGCGATGCGGTGCAAGAGGCACCGGCAGTGTGCCGGCATAACCCTGGAGGAAAGGACTGTATGAGCGACATCCATCTCACCTATCTCAACGGCAAGGACATCGCACGCCTGGAAATGGCCGACGCCGAGATCCTGGACGCGGTCGAGCAAGCACTGGTGGCGCAAGGCAACGGGCAGACCGTGATCGAGCCGCGCGTGCACCTGATTCCCGACCCCGCCTTCAACGGCCACTTCAATGTGCTGCGCGGCTACGTGGCGCCGCTGGGGCTGGCCGGCGTCAAGATCGTGGGTGACTTCGTCGACAACTACAAGCTTGGCCTGCCATCGGAAATGGCGATGCTCAACCTGTTCGATCCGCGTACCGGTGCTCCGGTGGCGATGATCGATGCCACCTTCATCACCGATGCGCGCACCGGCGCGCTTACCGCGCTCGGGGCAAAGCACCTGGCGCGCCGCAACAGCAAGGTGCTGGGCCATATCGGGGCGCGCGGCACTTCTTACTGGAACGTGCGCCTGCTCGACAGCCTGTTCGACTTCGACGAGATCCGCGTGCACTCGCGCCGCCCGGAAAGCCGCAATGCCTTCGCCGCGCGGCTGGAGCGCGATCTCGGCAAGAAGATCGTGGTGACCGAAGACTGGGAGTCATGCGTGCGCGATGCCGACATTGTGGTCGAGGCTTCGCGCCTGGAGCGCCCGACGCCGATGCTCAAGACCGAATGGATCAAGCGCGGTGCCTTTGTCGTGCCCTACGGCACCATGAGCGCGGTCGAGCTGTCGCTGACCGACATCATGGCCAAGCTGGTGGTGGACGACTGGGGGCAGTGCAAGGGGGGCATGTTTGGCTCGCTGCGCGCGCATGTGGAAGCCGGCAAGCTGTCGGAGCAGACGCTTTATGCCGAACTGGGCGAAATCGCCGCAGGGCGCAAGCCGGGCCGCCAGAGCGATGACGAGACCAACCTGTTCTGGCACCGCGGGCTGTCCCTGAGCGATATTGCGCTGGGCCACGCCATCCTGAAGAAGGCCGAAAGCCGCGGGCTGGGCCAGAGGCTGGTCTACGCATGATCGCCAACGCTCGCATGTACTCGGTGAGCACGCCGGCCGGGCAGGCATGGCGTGCGCTGCTGGCGCACGTGGCCGAGTGCGCCGGCGTGGACCTGCCGTATGTCGAGCACGCAGCACCCGCCCCGGTCAGCGCGCTATGGGCGCGGCCGGATTGTGGCTGCGTGTTCATGTGCGGCTATCCCTATGCCAGCGCGCCGGCCTCGCCGCAACTGCTGGCGGCGCCGGTGCCGTCGCTGCCGCGCTACGGCGGGCGCCCGGTGTATTTCACCGAGTTCATCGTGCGCGCCGATGCATCGGCGCAGACGCTGGCGCTGACCTTCGGCGGACGGCTGGCATGCATGCTGCCTGAGTCAAACTCGGGCTACAACGCACCACGCCACCACCTGATGCGGCTGGCGCCGGCGGGCACGCGCGCGCTGTACCGGGCGACCGAGGTGACCACGCCGACGCCGCGCGAAGTCATCGAAGCGCTGATCGCCGGGCGTGCCGACGTGGGTGTGGTCGACAGCTACGTGCTGGACCTGCTGCGCCGCTTCGAGCCCGCGCTCGTGGCGCAGCTGAGAACGCTGGAGGTCACCAAAGCCGCGCCGATCCCGCCGCTGGTGGCCGCGGCGCAGATCGATCCGTGGCAGAGCGCGCGCGTGCGTACTGCGCTGCTGACGCTGCATGAAGACGCAGCGGGGACGGATCTGCTGGCCATGTTGGGGCTGGCACGCTTTGCCGCGGTGCGGCCCTCCGACTACGCAGTGTTGCCCGCCATGGCGCGCGAAGCCGACCAGGCGGGATTTGCATTGACCGATGCCGGCATGCAGCCGTCTTGAACCGGTGCACGATAACCAGACTGCCGGCGCGGTGGGGGAGCCAAGCCTGATAACTGCCGAATAGGGGAACTGTAATGATTTCCACTGTGAAACCCGCTGTAGAACATGCTGTAAAGCCCGCCGTACGAGCAGATCTGCGGCGTATGGCCATGCGTTGCGTGCTCGCCTGCGTGGCGGCCTGCGCGCCGTGGCTCGCGGCCCCGCCCGCGCTTGCCCAGCCGCAGGGCTATCCCGCCAAGCCGGTGCGGATCGTGGTGCCGTTTGCTGCCGGCGGCCCGGCCGATGTGCTCGGCCGGGCGGTTGGCGAGGGCATCGCCAAGGCCACTGGCCAGAGCGTGCTGGTCGACAACAAGGCCGGCGCGGCGGGCACCATCGGCGTCGACATGGTGGCCAAGGCCGCGCCTGACGGCTATACCCTGGCCGTCGTACCGGTGGGCAATATTGCGGTGAACCCCACGCTGATGCCTAATCTCCCGTACAAGCCGGCAGACCTGGCGCCGGTGGCAATGCTGGCCACCGCCGAAAACGTGCTGGTGGTCAATGCGGCAACGCCGGCCCGGTCGCTGGCGGACCTGCGCAAGCTGGCCACGCAGAAACCGGGCGAGCTGAGCTTCGCGTCGCCCGGCGCGGGCAGCCAGGCCCACCTGGCGGGCGAGTTGCTGCAGCTCGATGCCCATATCAAGCTGAACCACGTCCCGTACAAGGGCATCAGTCCGGCGATGACCGATGTGGTCGGCGGCCAGGTGACGATGATGTTCGCGCCGCTTTCCGTGGCGTTGCCGTATATCCGGGCCGGCAAGCTGCACGCGCTGGGGGTTGCCAGCGCCAGACGTTCGGCGATCCTGCCCGAGGTGCCGACCATTGCCGAACAGGGATTCCCGAAGTTCGAGGCGGTTTCCTGGTACGCGTTGATGGCGCCGGCCGGTACGCCCGCGGAAATCGTGCGCAAGCTCAGCCAGCATGTCGATGCCGTGCTGGCCGACGCCGCGCTCAAGGAAAGACTGGCCACGCTGGGCATGGCGGCGGCCGGCGGCACGCCGCAGCAGCTTGCCGCTGCCATCCAGAAGGAAAGCACGCGCTGGGCCGGCGTGATTCGCCAGCGGAACATCACGATCGATTGAGGGTTGAAGGCGAGGTAGCGCTACTAGCCGGCGCACATATCAAAACAAAACGGGGAGCCGAAGCTCCCCGTTTTTTAATCGCTACAGGTCTTCTTCAACCCAGCAGCAGCGCGTCGTCGTCCAGCTGCTCGTGGCGGGTCTGCTCGAACATCTTCAGCAGGTCCGGCACATCCAGCCCCTTGCGCTTGTCGCCGGACACGTCCAGCACCACCTGGCCCTGGTGCAGCATCACCGTGCGCTGGCCGTAGTCCAGTGCCTGGCGCATGCTGTGCGTCACCATCATCGTGGTCAGCTTGCTTTCCTCGACGATGCGCGCGGTCAGCTCCAGCACGAAGGCGGCGGTCTTCGGGTCCAGCGCGGCGGTGTGCTCGTCCAGCAGCAGGATGCGCGACGGCTGCAGCGAAGCCATCAGCAGGCTCACCGCCTGGCGCTGGCCGCCGGAGAGCAGGCCGATGCGGTCGGTCAGGCGGTTTTCCAGGCCCAGGTTGAGCAGGCGCAGCTTCTCGCGGAACAGCTCGCGCGAGGTGCGGTTCAGCGCCGGGCGGAAGCCGCGGCGGCTGCCGCGGGCCATGGCCAGGGCCATGTTCTCCTCGATCGTCAGCGCCTCGCAGGTGCCGGCCATCGGGTCCTGGAACACGCGGGCCACCAGGTGGGCGCGGTCCCATGCGGGCTGGCGCGTGACGTCGGTGTCATCGATGGTGATGCGGCCCGAGTCGACCATCTGGTCGCCGCTGATCGCATTCAGGAAGGTCGACTTGCCGGCGCCGTTGGAGCCGATCACGGCCACGAACTGGCCGCTCGGGATCTCCAGGCTGAGGCCGCGCAGGGCGCGGGTCTCGATCGGGGTGCCCGGGTTGAAGGTGAGTTTCAGGTCTTGTGCGCGCAGCATCTCAGGCACCTCCGTTCTTGCGGGCGAACAGCTTCTTGCGGGTTGCCGGCAGCACCAGCGCGATCGTCACCAGCGCTGCGGTCACCAGGTTCAGGTCCTGCGCCTTGAGGCCGATGAAGTCGCTGTTCAGTGCCAGTGCGATGAAGAAGCGGTACAGGATGGCGCCCAGCACCACGGCCAGCGTGGTCCAGATCAGGCGGCGTGCCGGCAGGATGGTTTCGCCGATGATTACCGCGGCCAGGCCGATCACGATGGTGCCGATGCCCATGGAGATATCGGAGCCGCCCTGGGTCTGCGCGAACAGCGCGCCGGCCAGTGCCACCAGCGCATTGGACAGCGCCATGCCGGCCAGCGTGGCGCGGCCGGTAGGGATGCCCTGCGAGCGGGCCATGCGCGGGTTGGCGCCGGTGGCGCGCATCGCCAGGCCCAGCTGCGAGCTGAAGAACCAGTCCAGGCCGACCTTGGCCACCACCACCACCACGAGCAGCACCAGCGGGCGCAGCACGTAGTCAGGCAGCCATTCGGGCTGCAGGATGGTGAACAGCGTGGGCTCGGTGATCAGCGGCACATTGGGGCGGCCCATGATGCGCAGGTTGATCGAGTACAGCGCGATCATCATCAGGATACTGGCGAGCAGATCCATGATCTTCAGGCGCACATTGAGCCAGCCGGTGATGAAGCCTGCCAGCGCGCCGGCAGCGATCGCCACGGCAGTGGCCATGAACGGGTCCTGGCCGGCGGCGATCAGCGTCGCGGCGACGGCGCCGCCGAGCGGAAAGCTGCCATCAACGGTCAGGTCGGGAAAGTTGAGGATGCGGAAGGAGATCAGCACCCCGAGCGCCACCAGGCTGAAGATCAGGCCGATCTCCAGGGCGCCCAGAAGGGAAAAGAGGGACATGGGGGAATCCTGTTGCAGGGGCTGGCGGCTGCCTTGGCGC